>JAIPCT010000005.1 GCA_021738065.1 Burkholderiaceae bacterium | reverse complement strand
AACGAAGAACTGGAAACCTCGAAGGAAGAAATGCAATCGCTCAATGAAGAGACGATCACCATGAACGCCGGGCTGCATGCCCGTATCGAGCGACTGGACGGCATCCCGGACGACAAGAAAAATCTGCTCGACAACATCAGTACCGGCACCCTGTTTCTTGACAATCACCTGATCATCCGGCGCTTTACCAGCGAGGCTGTGAAGGTTTTCCGCCTCATTGCCAGCGACATCGGGCGCCCCTTGAGCGACATCAAATCGAACATCGTGGACGATGACCTGCAACCCGATCTGCAGAAGGTTCTCGATACGCTGATCCCCTGCGAGCGCGAGGTGATCACGGCCGATGGCGCGTGGTATCTGCTGCGCATCCAGCCCTACCGTACCCTGGACAACATCATCTCGGGCGTGGTGATGAGTTTCACCGAAGTGACGGATTTCAAGCGTGCCAGCGACAGGGTCAAACGTAGCGAAGCACTGCTGACGGCGGCGCAGGAAATGGCCTGCCTCGGAAGTTGGGAAATGGATGTGCCGAGCGGCCGCAGCCATTGGTCGGCCGAGATGTTCCGTATTTTTGATTACCCGCCTGTCACCGCGCCGATGTCGGCGCAGGACGTGTTGAACCGTCTCGACGAGAACGATCGCGAACGGCTGGAGCAGGCAACGCGAACTTCGATTGAGACAGGGATGCCCTACGATATCGAGTACCGGATCCTGCTGCCGAATGGCGGCATCCGGAACGTGCGTTCTCGCGCTACCGCGATTGCCGACACCAAGGGACGGGTGAGCCGTCTGCTGGGCGTCACCATGGAGCGTCCTTGAGCCCGACTCGCAAAGCGGTTCAACGCGGCCCGACGCTGCGGGCCGACGCCGAGGCGCGGCTTGCCGTCAAGCTGGCGCAGCAGAAGGGTGCCAAGCAGCAGTCCGACGCGGAGTTGCTGCATGAACTGCAGGTGCACCAGATCGAACTGGAAATACAGAACGAAACCTTGCGCCAATTGCAGCTCGCCCTTGCCGAATCGCGCGATCGCTACATCGACTTCTACAACTTTTCACCCGTCGGCTATGTCACGCTGAATGATGCCGGCCTGATCCTCGAGATCAACCTGACGGGCGCCACGATGCTGGGCAAGGATCGCGTAGCGCTGCAATTGCGCCGCTTCAGCGTATCGGTTGCCGCCGAGGATGCCGAGCGCTGGTACGACTATTTCATCAAGTCACTGAACTCGGATGCCCGACTGAATTGCGAATTGACGCTGCGTCGCCCCGACGATTCGCTGCTCGCCGTTCAGCTCGACAGCCTGCGCCTGCCGATCGCCGGCTCGGCGCCGGAACTGCGACTGGTGCTGACCGACATTACCGAGCGCAAGCACGCCGAACTCCGGTTGCGTGAAATGGCAACGAGCCTGGAAGCCCAGGTGCTGGAGCGGACCAAGGAACTGCGCAGGCTCGCCGCGCAATTGACCCGGACCGAGGAACGCGAGCGGCGCATGCTGGCGCAAAATCTGCATGACAACCTGAGCCAGATGTTGGCGGTGATCCGGATCAAGCTCAGCGCGCTGGGCGACGGATCAGACCCCTCCCTGGTCAGCCGGGTGGCGGAACTGGTGGCACAGGCGGAGCAGTCGGCGCGATCCATCACCCTGGAGTTGAGTCCGCCCATCCTGCACACGCTCGGTTTTGCCGCGGCGCTGGAGTGGATGGGCGAAGAGATGGAACGCCGCTACGGCATCGCGGTACGGATCGAAATCGATCTTTGCCGAAATTCGCTTGGCGACGAAATAGAGGCCATGCTTTACCGTTCCGCGCGCGAGCTCCTGATCAATGTCGCCAAGCATGCCGGAGTCAAATGGGCAAGCCTGTCTTGCATTTGCGACGAGGGTCGCCTGCACCTGGTCGTGAGCGATGATGGCTGCGGATTCGATCCGGCCGATCACGGATTCGGGCGGCCCAGGCAGCGCAGCTTCGGCCTCAGTTCGATATACGAGCGTATCGTCAATAGCGGCGGTGCGATGGAAGTGGACAGCAGCCCCGGCAACGGCACCACGGTGAGTTTGAGTTTGCCTTGCAGCGTGGCGACAGAGGAGGGCGGCGATGATCCGGATCGTTATCGTTGACGACCATACGATGGTACGCGAGGCCTTGCGCACCGTTCTCGAACAGGACAGTTCGATACAGGTGGTCGCCGAAGTCGGCGATGGCGAGACGGCGTTGCGGGTAGTACGGCAACACCAGCCCGATGTGGTGATCATGGACGTTGCCTTGCCCGGGCAGTCCGGCATCGAAACCACCCGGCGCATGCTGGCCGAAAACCCGGCGATCAAGGTGCTGGCCTTGTCCACCTACCTTGACCGGCGCATCGTGCAGCAGATGCTGGATGTGGGCGCCCGTGGCTATATCGTCAAATCGGCGGCCGGCGCCGATTTGAAAAAAGGCATCCACAGCGTGATGGAGGGACGCAGCTTTCTCTGTTCCGAAGTCACGGCGCTGGTAGCCGACAGCTTGCGGCGGCGCTCGTCGACCGCCGACCCCGACGATCAGCCGCTGTCGCGGCGCGAGATACAGGTGGCAACCTTGCTTGCCGAAGGCAAAAGTGCTCCTGAAATCGGGGTTCAGTTGCATATCTCTCCAAGCACGGTCGATGTCCATCGTCGCAACCTGATGCGCAAGCTCAAGTTGCACAATGTCGTCGACCTCACCAAATACGCGATTCGCAGCGGCCTGGTTCTGCCCTGAGCGAAGCGTGGCGCAGGCGAGCGCCTATCGCCGAGCCACTCGGAAGTACCGGTAGGACGGTAGCCGGAATACCTGCTCGCGGGTATTCCGGATTCAATTGAATTGCATACAATGAAGCGAAGGATGCATTGCCTTGGTTCGGCGTTGCGCTATCAAGCTGAAAAACCCGAATGAACCACAGAGGCACAGAGAACACAGAGGAAAAGCAAAGCGATACGCGCAAGGGCGGATTATTCAGAGGGTGAAGGACCGCAATGTGCTGCCAGCCAGCAACTACGAAAGGACAGGAAATGCCCGCAGTGAAATCCTCAGCACCGACAAAAAGGCTGGTGCACAGTGCGACCGAATCCAAGGCCGCTTCCGGAGCCAAGCGCATCCGGCTTTCCAAAGCACTGCCGCGCCCCTCCGCAAAGGTGGCGAAAGCCACGAAAGGCGATGGGCTCAAGTCCAATGGCGCGAAACCGAAGCGACTGAAGCTGCTGTCCAATCGGTACAAGATGCCGGAGAACGAGTATGCCCAGCTCACCATGCTCAAGCAGCGTCTGCTGGCACTGGGCGTGGATGCCAAGCGCAGCGAGTTGTTGCGTGTCGGACTGATGTTGCTGGTGGCTTTGGGCGACGCACAGTTGAAAAAGGCCGTGGCGCGAATCGAGACCATCAAGATCGGAAGCCCGCCCAAGAAGGCCGGCTATTGAGCCGGCCCCTTTGAACTTGAAACCACCGTTCGCCCTGAGCTTGTCGAAGCCCAGAATGCCCTCGGACAAGCCCAGGTCGCTCGTTCAAGTGGATTACAGCCGACTCAATAGTTGCCCGGGTGTTTCTGTAGTACCGGATTCGCTCGGATCACGGGAGGAGAGCCATGGTGGCACCGCTCAATGAAATTGTCGGCTTGCCGGCGGAATCCTCGCCAACCGAACTTGACGACGCCTGTGAGCGGCGCTGCAAGGCGGTGCGCGACCCGGCTGCGCGGGGCGATGCCAATGCGCAGCGCGAACTGCTCAGGCTGCGCATCGCTTTTCTCAATTGGGCCTACAGCGGGAAGAACGCCCGGCGACAGGGTGTGCGGTCGGACTCCCGTCGTCCCTGAGCGCGTCGAACCGGGCGGGGAAAAGCGCGGCGAAAGGAAAACGCCCCGCGGATCGCTGCGCAGGGCGTTGCCGTAAAACTCGGCGCTGGCGATACGGCGCGATACATGGAAAAACGCCCCACGGATCGCTCCGGGAGGCGTTGCCGTAAAAGTTCCGCAGGACGCTGCGCGCTGGCGCTGGTGATACGGCGCGACTCATGGCAAAGCGCCCCCGACGATTTCCCGTCGGGGACGCTTTGCCTTGCAGCGTAAAAAGTCGGCGCTGGCGAGACGGCGACGTGTCTTCGCTTTAGCGTCGTTTCAGGTGCCGAAGCCGCCTACACCGTCACCGTATCCGCGACTTCCTTGAACTCGGCGATCTGGTCGAAGTTCATGTAGCGATAGACATCGGCCGCCTTGGCGTTCACGGCCTTCACCTGCTCCAGGTATTCGGCCATGGTCGGGATCTTGCCCATCAGCGCCGTCACTGCCGCCAGTTCGGCGGAACACAGATAGACCTGGGTGTCGATGCCCAACCGGTTGGGGAAGTTGCGCGTTGACGTTGATACCGCCGTGCTGCCCTTCTTGATCTGCGCCTGATTGCCCATGCACAGGCTGCAGCCGGGCATTTCCATGCGTGCGCCGGACTTGCCGAGGATGGCGTAGTAGCCTTCCTCGTTGAGGATCATGGCGTCCATCTTGGTCGGCGGCGCGACCCACAGGCGCGTCGGGATGTCGGTCTGGCCTTCGAGCACCTTGCCGGCGGCGCGGAAGTGGCCGATGTTGGTCATGCAACTGCCGATGAAAACTTCGTCGATCTTGTTGCCGGCCACCTCGGAGAGGAACTTGACGTCGTCCGGATCGTTGGGGCAGGCCAGCACCGGCTCCTTGACTTCGGCCAGGTCGATCTCGATCACCGCGGCGTATTCGGCGTCGGCGTCAGGCTGGAGCAAAGTGCCGTTGGCGATCCACTCTTCCATGGCCTTGACGCGACGGCCCAGGGCGCGCTTGTCTTCATAGCCTTCGGCGATCATCCACTTCATCAAGGTGATATTGGAACGCATGTACTCGATGATCGGCGCCTTGTCCAGGCGCACGGTGCAGCCGGCGGCGGAGCGTTCGGCGGAGGCGTCGGAGAGTTCGAAGGCCTGTTCGATCTTGAGATTCGGCAGACCTTCGATTTCGAGAATGCGTCCGGAAAAGATGTTTTTCTTGCCCTGCTTGGCGACCGTGAGCAGGCCTTGCTTGATGGCGTAGAGCGGAATCGCATTGACCAGGTCGCGCAGCGTGATGCCGCGCTTGCCGGCTTCTTCGAGCGAACCCTTGAAGCGCACCAGTACCGATTCGGGCATGTCCAGCGGCATGACGCCGGTGGCGGCGGCGAAGGCCACCAGGCCGGAGCCGGCCGGGAAGGATATGCCGATCGGGAAACGCGTGTGCGAGTCGCCGCCGGTGCCGACCGTATCAGGCAGCAGCAAACGGTTGAGCCAACTGTGGATGATGCCGTCGCCCGGCTTGAGCGAAATGCCGCCGCGCGCGGTGATGAAGGAAGGCAGGGTGCGATGGGTCTTGACGTCGACCAGCTTGGGGTAGGCCGCGGTGTGGCAGAAGGACTGCATCACCAGATCGGCGGAGAAGCCGAGGCAGGCGAGGTCTTTCAGTTCGTCGCGGGTCATCGGACCGGTGGTGTCCTGGCTGCCGACCGAGGTCATGCGCGGTTCGCAGTAGGTGCCGGGGCGAATGCCCGGCTGTTGCCCTTTCGCTTCGGGCAGGCCGCAGGCGCGGCCGACCATCTTCTGCGCCAGCGAGAAGCCCTTGCCGGAATCGACCGGAGGTTGCGGCAGGCGGAACAGGGTGGACACGGGCAGGCCGAGGAACTCGCGCGCCTTGGCGGTGAGGCCACGTCCAATGATCAGGTTGATGCGACCGCCGGCGCGTACTTCGTCAAGCAGCACTTCCGACTTGTAATCGAAGGTGGAAATGCTCGCGCCGTTCTTTCCGATTTTCTTGTCGTAGGGGTAAATGTCGATCACGTCGCCCATGTTCATCTCGGCCACGTCGCACTCGATGGGGAAGGCGCCGGCATCTTCCTGGGTGTTGAAGAAGATCGGAGCGATTTTGCTGCCCAGGCAGAAGCCGCCGAAGCGCTTGTTGGGGACGAAGGGAATGTCGTCGCCGGTCCACCACAACACCGAATTGGTGGCGGACTTGCGCGAGGAGCCGGTGCCGACCACGTCGCCGACGTAAGCCACGGCATGGCCCTTGGCTTTCAGTTCCTCAATCAGTTTCATCGGGCCACGCTCGCCGGGCTTCTCGGGCGTGATGCCGTCGCGGGCGTTCTTCAGCATCGCCAGGGCGTGCAGCGGAATGTCGGGGCGGCTCCAGGCGTCGGGTGCCGGCGAGAGGTCGTCGGTATTGGTTTCGCCGGTGACCTTGAACACGGTGACGGAGATTTTCTTCGGCACTTCCGGACGCTGGGTAAACCATTCGGCATCGGCCCAGGATTGCATCACGGCCTTGGCGTTGGCGCTGCCGGCCTTGGCCTTGTCGGCGACATCGTGGAAGGCGTCGAACACCAGCAGGGTGGATTTGAGCGCCTCGGTGGCAACGGCGCCGACCTTGGCGTCGTCGAGCATGTCGATCAACGGCTTGACGTTGAAGCCGCCGACCATGGTGCCGAGCAGTTCGGCGGCTTTTTCGCGCGAGATCAGCGGGCACGCCGTCTCGCCAGAGCCGACTTTCGCCAGGAACGCCGCCTTGACCTTGGCGGCTTCATCGACACCGGCCGGCACGCGCTGGGTGATCAGGTCGAGGAGAAAATCATCCTCGCCCTTGGGTGGGTTTTTCAGCAGTTCGACCAGTTCTTCGGTCTGTTGCTTGGACAGCGGCAGCGGCGGAATTCCCAGGGCATCGCGTTCGGCGACATGTTGGCGGTAGGCTTCGAGCATGATGAGGTCCTCTCGTTGGAATCGGTCAGAAAATATTAGTGGGAAGTCGCGGCACTGAAGAAGCGGTGCCGGGCCTCCGTCGGCATCGGGGCACCGGTGGCGTGCGCGCGCCTGAGCAGGTCCCAGTAGTAGCGGTAGGACGCGCGATCGTGCAGCGCGCCTTCCCAGGCGATCGGCCCCCAACTGGCGTTTTGCGCCGCCAGCAGAATGCCGGTGGCTTGCGTCACTTCGGCAAAGTCGGGGCGCATGGCTTCGACGATAGGCTGGATCTGGCGCGGATGAATGCTCCACATGCGCAGGAAGCCGAACTCGTTGCGCGCTCTGCGCGCATCGGCGCGCGCCACATCGGGATCGTTGAGCTCGGTCGTCACGTTGTGCGACGGCACCACGCCATTGCCCAATGCTGCCGCGGCAATCTCGCATTTGGCGCGCACGATCAGCGGATGGGAAAACTGGCCCGGAGAGCGCATTGCCGTGCCGGGAACGGCGCCGTGATGCGCGCTGACAAAATCCATCAGACCGAAGTCGATTGTCTCGATGTGCGGCAGGGCTGCGATTTTCCAGACTTCATGCAGCGCTCCGGGCGTTTCGATCAGGACATGAACCGGAATCTCGCGCTCGATGTTGCAGCGGCTTCGCAGCTCGTCGATGGCGGTGATCTGGGTCAGCGCATCGTCGGCGTTGGCGACCTTGGGCAATACGATGTAGGCGACTCGCGCGCCGGCACGGCCGACAATGATTTCCAGATCGGCGCGCCAATGGGCATGACTGACATCGTGGATCCGTGCGCCGAGTCGGCCGTAGCGATTGGCGGGGTCCAGCAGCAAATCGGCGACCATTTCGGCATGCTCGGCCTCGTGTCCGGCCGGCGCGCCGTCCTCGCAATCCGCGGTGACGTCGAACACCGAGCGGCCGTTCGCTTGCAGATCGGTCTGCAGGTCCAATGCCTTGCGGATGTTTTTTTCGGAGCCGGCGAAGTGCTCGCAGGCGGCGAGGGCGGGAAAGGGCTTTTCGCCCGGATACAACACGACGGCAGGATGAAGCGGTGCGTTCACCTCGGCATTACCTCGGTTGGCTCCACTTCATCCGGCCGTTCGTCATCAGCCGAGAAGGCCGGCGACGCCCGTCTGCTCTTCTTGCAGTTCGGCCAGGGTCTTGTCCATCATGCTGCGCGAATAGTCGTCGACCGCCAGACCTTCGACGCGCTTGTACTCGCCTGCATCGCAGGTGACCGGCACGCCGTAGATGATGTCTTTCGGGATGCCGTAGCTGCCGTCGGACGGCACGCCCATGGTGACCCATTTGCCCTGGGTGCCCAGCGCCCAGTCGCGCATGTGATCAATGGCGGCGTTGGCAGCGGATGCGGCGGACGACGCACCGCGCGCGGCGATGATGGCGGCGCCGCGCTTGCCGACGGTGGGGATGTATTCGTTCTTGTACCAGGCGTCGTCATTGACGGCGGCCGGAGCGGCAGCGCCGGCAATGGTGCAGAAGCGCAGATCGGGATACATGGTGGGCGAGTGGTTGCCCCAGACGATCATCTTCTCGACATCGGACACGGTCTTGCCGGTGCGCGTCGCCAGCTGCGAAATCGCACGGTTGTGGTCGAGGCGAAGCATGGCGGTGAAGTTCTTCTGCGGCAGGCTGGGAGCGGATTTCATGGCGATGTAGGCATTGGTGTTGGCCGGATTGCCGACCACCAGCACTTTGACATTGCGCGAGGCGACGTCGTTCAGTGCCTTGCCCTGTTCGATGAAAATCTTGGCGTTCTCCATCAGCAGGTCCTTGCGCTCCATGCCCGGGCCGCGCGGCTTGGCGCCAACCAGCAGGGCATAGTCGGCGTCCTTGAAAGCGACCTTCGGGTCGTCCGTGCCGACCATGCCGGCCAGCGTCGGAAAGGCGCAATCGTCGAGTTCCATCATCACGCCCTTGAGCGCAGCCTGGGCCTTTTCCATCGGCAGTTCGAGCATCTGCAAAATCACGGGTTGATCCTTGCCCAGCATTTCGCCGGCGGCGATGCGAAAAATCAGGGCGTAACCGATCTGTCCGGCGGCGCCGGTCACAGCAACACGAACGGGGGCTTTTGGCATTTGAAGAACTCCTGTATCAGTTTGAATCAATTGGACAAGACTGCAAAAAAGCGGTTTGATCGATTGACGCGCTGCGTTGCCTGTTACGGCCATATGCTACGACACGATCGCAGGGCAAGAATACTAGTTCTTATGCTGCGCTGTGTCAATATCTGTTAGTTGTCTTATATAAGACATATAACAAGGTGTGGACCATGCAGGGAAAATATGGTCAAATGCGAACCATGCCGCATTCTGACGTCACCCCGAAGGGGAACACCACCGATGCGTCCCCGCAAGGGGCAGCCGCCGTATCGCCAGCGCCGACTTTCAGCCCTTTGTATCGGCAGATCAAAAGCCTGCTGTTGCAACGCCTTGAATCCGGCGAATGGCGTCCCGGCGAGGCAATTCCCAGCGAATCCGAATTGGCCACGCGTTTCAATGTCAGCCAGGGAACGGTGCGCAAGGCCATCGACGAGATGGCGGCCGAGAATCTGCTGCTGCGCCGTCAGGGCAAAGGCACCTTCGTCGCTTCCCATGACGATCCGCGGGCATTTTTCAGGTTCCTGCGCCTGGTGCCACTGGCCGGCGGCATCGAGCAGGCCGAAAGCGTTCCCCTGGAATGTTGGCGCGCCAAGGCCGGCCCCGAGGTGGCGCGCATGCTGGAGTTGAGCATCGGCGACCCGATCAATATCGTGCGCCGCCTGTTGCAATTTGCCGGCAAGCCCGTTGTCGTGGATGAAATCTATCTGCCGGGGGTGATTTTCGGCACGGTGACCCTGGAAATGCTGCGCGACTATCAGGGATCGCTTTACAGCTTCTTTGAAAACCAGTTCGGCGTCCGCATGGTTCGCGCCGAGGAACGGCTGCGCGCGGTTCCTGCCGATCGGGCCAGTGCCGAGTTGCTGCATGTTGCCGAAGGCAGCCCCTTGCTGTCGGTCGAACGCGTCAGTTTCTCCTATGGCGGCAAGCCGGTGGAATGGCGGCGCGGCTTGTACGCGACCACTGAACACTGTTATTTCAATGAACTTGGCTAGCCTGTCCATCAAAATAGTTTTCAGCTGTGATCAAATGTTTTATAGTGCACCGCATCAAAAGCAGGGCGCAAGCGGGTTTCGATAAACGCGCTTTGCGTCGAATTCAGATCGGAGAAAGTGTCTTATGCCAGAGATGATCAAAGAGCGGCCCAAACACCTCGCGCTGCATCAGATTCGCCTGCCGCTGGCCGGCTACGCGTCGATTCTTCACCGCGTCAGCGGCGCCGGCATGTTCTTGATGCTTCCCTTGCTGATCTGGCTGTTCGAGTTGTCGCTCGGCGCCTCGGCGGAAAGTGCGGCGGTATTCAAGGCGGTGATGGACAACATCCTGGTCAAGCTGATCCTTCTGGGTTTGCTGTGGGCGTTCCTGCACCACTTCTGCATGGGTATACGGATACTGCTGATTGACGTTCATGTCGGCGTCGAAAAGCAACAGGCGCATGGGTCGGCCATCGCCGTACTCATAGTCAGTCTGTTTCTGACTCTGGTCTTTGGCCTGAAACTACTGGGAGCCTACTGATATGAAGCGTCTGGTTGTTGGCGCACATTACGGCTTGATGGACTGGCTGGCGCAGCGCGTCACCGGTGTCCTGATGGCGATCTATACCGTGATCATCTTCGCCGCCATGCTGGGCGGCGCGACGGCTTCCCGCGAGGCATGGCAGGCTTTCATGGCCAACGGGTTCATCCGTTTCATCACCTTCCTGTTCATCATCAGCCTTTGCTATCACGCCTGGGTCGGTGTTCGCGATATTTGGATGGATTACGTCAATCCCGCAGCCATGCGCGTCATCCTGCATGTGCTGACGCTGCTGGCTCTGGTCGGTTATGCCGGCTGGGCAGTTCAGATCATCTGGAGGCTGTAATGGACTACTTTTCCCCCAGCCCCTTTTCCACGAAAACGAAGTTTCAGTGCAGGCTAACGCCAGCTTTTGAGGCGTTAAGCATAGCGGCCGAAACTAAAAGGGGTGACGCTGGTTCGCTTCGCTCCCCCTCAAAACGTCGGCCTTCCTTGGAGCGGCCCTGCGGAAGGCAATCATGACTTATACCGTTCGAAAATTTGATGCAGTCATCGTCGGTGCCGGCGGTGCCGGACTGCGCGCCGCGATCCAGTTGTCCGAGGCGGGGTACAAAACCGCGGTGCTGACCAAGGTGTTCCCGACCCGCTCGCATACCGTGGCGGCCCAGGGTGGTGTTGCCGCGAGTCTGGGCAATTCCGAGGAGGATCACTGGCACTGGCACATGTACGACACCGTCAAGGGCTCGGACTGGCTCGGCGACCAGGACGCCATCGAATTCATGTGCCGCAAGGCCAACGAAGTGGTGGTCGAGCTGGAGCATTACGGCATGCCCTTCGATCGCCTCGACAACGGCAAGATCTATCAGCGCCCCTTCGGTGGCCACATGTCGAATTTCGGCGAGAAGCCGGTGCGCCGCTCCTGTGCCGCCGCTGACCGTACCGGCCACGCCATGCTGCACGCGATGTACCAGCGCAACATCAAGGTGAACACCCAGTTCTTCGTCGAGTGGCAGGCGCTGGATCTTGTGCGCGACGCCGACGGCGACGTGCTGGGCGTCACGGCGATGGACATGGAAACCGGCGAGATCGTGGTATTCCATGCCAAGGCGACCATCTTCGCCACCGGCGGATCGGGCCGCATCTATTATTCGTCGACCAACGCCTTCATCAACACCGGCGACGGTTTGGGCATGGCGGCGCGCGCCGGCATTCCGCTGGAAGACATGGAATTCTGGCAGTTTCATCCGACCGGCGTCGCCGGTGCCGGGGTGCTGATTACCGAAGGCGTGCGCGGCGAGGGCGGCATTTTGCGCAACTCGGATGGCGAGCGCTTCATGGAACGCTACGCGCCGAACGCCAAGGATCTGGCCTCGCGCGACGTGGTTTCTCGCGCCATGACCACCGAGATCAACGAAGGCCGCGGCTGCGGCCCGAACAAGGATTTCGTCCTGCTCGACATCACCCATTTGCCGCCCGAGACCATCATGAAGCGCCTGCCGGGCATTCATGAGATCGGCCTTCAGTTTGCCGGTGTCGATTGCCTGAAAGAGCCCTTGCCGGTGGTGCCGACCTGCCACTATCAGATGGGCGGCATTCCGACCAATTATCTGGGTCAGGTGGTGGTGCCGAAAGACGGCGAATCCAGCGTGCCCGTCCAGGGTTTTTATGCCGCAGGCGAGTGCGCGTGTGCGTCGGTGCATGGCGCCAACCGTCTCGGCACGAATTCGCTGCTCGACCTGCTGGTCTTCGGCAAATCGGCCGGCGAGACCGCGGTTGCCGATCTTGGCAAGAGTGGCAACGCCCACAAGCCCTTGCCCCAGGAAGCCATCGACAGGACGCTGGCGCGGGTTGACCGTCTCAACCATCAGAAGGTTGGCGCCGACGTGCATGACACGCGCTTGAGCATGCAGCGCGCCATGCAGAAGCATGCCGGCGTGTTCCGCTTCAAGGACATGCTGGCCGCCGGGGTCGATCGCATCACCGAGATCGAGCAAGAGGTCGCGCGGACCCAGATCAAGGACAAGTCGAAAGTCTTCAATACCGCGCGCATCGAGGCGCTGGAACTCGACAACCTGATCGAAGTCGCCAAGGCCACCATCGTTTCGGCCAATGCCCGCACCGAGTCGCGCGGCGCCCATGTCCGCGACGATGCGACGGATACGCCGGAAACGCCCGATGGACGCGATGACAAGAACTGGCTGAAGCACACATTGTGGTACCGCGAAGGCAGTCGCCTCGATTACAAGCCTGTGCATATGAAGCCGATGAGCGTAGACACCATCGAGCTGAAAAAGCGCGCCTACTAACAGGGAACAACAGACGATGACGAACGCCGCACGTACCGTCCACTTCAAGATCTATCGCTACGATCCGGATCAGGACGCCAAGCCTTACATGCAGGACATTTCGGTCGAGATCGAGTCGACCGACCGCAAACTGCTGGACGCGATGGTCAAGCTCAAGGCACAGGACGATTCGATTTCCTTCCGCCGCTCCTGCCGCGAAGGCGTTTGCGGTTCCGACGCGATGAACATCAACGGCAAGAACGGTCTGGCCTGCCTGACCGCGATGGACAGCTTTCCCGAGGGCAAGCCCATCGTCCTGCGTCCGCTGCCGGGGCTGCCGGTGATTCGCGATCTGATCGTGGACATGACCCAGTTCTTCAAGCAGTACAACTCGATCAAGCCCTATCTGATCAACAACGACCCGCCGCCCGAACGCGAACGCCTGCAATCTCCCGAGGATCGCGAGGAACTGGATGGCTTGTACGAGTGCATTCTTTGCGCCTGCTGTTCCACGGCCTGTCCTTCCTTCTGGTGGAACCCGGACAAGTTTGTCGGCCCGGCCGGCTTGCTCGCCGCCTATCGCTTTATCGCCGATACCCGCGATCAGGCGACCAGCGACCGCCTCGACGATCTCGAAGACCCGTATCGCCTGTTCCGTTGCCACACCATCATGAATTGTGTCGACGTTTGCCCCAAGGGGCTGAATCCGACCAAGGCAATCGGCAAGATCAAGGAGATGATGGTCAGGCGGGCCGTCTGAGCATGCTGACAACCTTCCCCCCATCCCCCTTCCCTTGGAAGGGAGTGACAATGGTTCCGCCGCAAGAGCGGCGTCCGGGTATTTGGACGCTGCCTTCTTGGGGCGGCCCGGCGAAGGCATGAAGGAAGATCGCAAGGCACGCATCAACCGCCTGAAATGGCATTGCCGGCGGGCTTTGCTGGAACTGGATCTGGTATTTGACCGCTTCTGGGAGCACTACGAAGAGAATCTCGATGTGCAAGGAGAGGCGGCGCTGGAAAAATTGCTGGAGCAGGAAGACCACGATCTGTGGGCCCTGGTCAGCGGCAGGGAAGTCACCGCCGATCCGCAGTTGGCGAACATGATTGAGCGGTTGCGGGAAGTCTCGCCTGCGGCCAATTTTGAGTAGCAACGCAACTTCAACGGACCTGAAAGAGGATCTGATTATGAGCACGAATCGCACCGCAACTTTGACCATTGACGGCAAGAGCCATGAATTTCCCATCATGGTGGGCACGCACGGCAATGATGTCATCGATATCCGCACTCTGGGTGCCAAGACAGGTCTTTTCACCTACGACTCCGGCTACCTCTCCACCGCCAGTTGCCAGTCTACGGTGACCTTCATCGATGGCGACAAGGGCGAGCTGCTCTATCGCGGCTACCCGATTGAGCAGTTGGCGGAAAACTGCAGTTTTCTCGAAGTCGCTTATCTGCTGAAAAACGGCGAGTTACCGAATCAGAATCAGAAGACAACATTTGAGGGCACCATAAAGAACCACACGATGGTGCATGACCAGCTGACGCGCTTCTACAACGGCTTCCGCCGCGACGCGCATCCGATGGCCGTGATGGTCGGTGTGGTAGGTGCGTTGTCGGCCTTTTACCATGACGCGATGGATGCGGCCGATCCGGAGCAAAGAAGTATCACCATCAATCGCATCATCGCCAAGCTGCCAACCATCGTCGCCATGGCCTACAAGTACAACACCGGCCAGCCCTTCATGTATCCGCGCAACAATCTGGACTACACCGCGAATTTCATGCACATGATGTTCGGCACGCCATGCGAGGAATACGTACCGAATCCGGTGCTGACGCACGCGCTTGACACCATTTTCACCTTGCACGCGGATCACGAGCAAAACGCCTCGACCTCGACGGTGCGTCTGGCCGGGTCGTCTGGCGCCAATCCCTATGCCTGCGTTTCGGCGGGCATTGCCTGCCTGTGGGGGCCGGCGCATGGCGGCGCCAACGAGGCCTGCCTGAAAATGCTGGAGGAGATCGGCGACGTGTCGCGTGTCGGCGAATACATCAAGCGGGCCAAGGACAAGAACGACAGTTTCAAGCTGATGGGTTTTGGCCATCGCGTGTACAAGAATTTCGATCCACGTGCCAAATTGATGGGCAAGGTCTGCGCCGACGTACTGGCCGAACTCGGGTTGGAAAACGATGGCATGTTCAAACTGGCCAAGGAACTAGAGAAGATTGCCTTGGAAGACGAGTATTTCGTCGAGAAAAAGCTGTATCCGAATGTCGATTTCTACTCCGGCATCGTGCAAAAGGCGCTGGGAATTCCGACGTCGATGTTCACCTGTATCTTCGCGCTGGCACGTTCCATTGGCTGGATGACCCAGTGGGAGGAGATGATCACCGATCCCGAGTACAAGATCGGACGTCCGCGCCAGCTTTATGTCGGTGCCGCACGTCGTACCGTCAAGCCCCTGAGCCAGCGCTGAGCAAAAGGAAGGGGGTGAAGCTGCCTCCTGATTTTTTCGTATTTCTCATTCAAGATCAGGTGATGCAATGATGAAACAGATGCTATCCAACTCGTATCTGTTCGGTTCGAATACGCCGTACATCGAAGAACTGTACGACGCCTATCTCGCCAATCCGGCATCCGTCGAGCCGGCCTGGCGCGATTATTTTGACAAGCTCGGCACGCTGCCGGGCGCCGGCAACTACACCGGCCCGGACGTGGCTCACCATCCGGTCATTGCCTCCTTCGCCCAGCGGGCCAAAGATGGCACGCTGCAAGCGTCGGCACGCGCCTCCAGTTCCGACGGCAAGCAGGTGAAGGTGCTGCAATTGATCAACGCCTACCGCTTTCTGGGCAACCGCTGGGCGCAACTGGACCCGCTGAAACGCAGCGAGCGTCCGGCCATTCCCGAGTTGGAGCCGTCGCATTACGGCTTCACCGAAGCCGACCTCGGCCAGTCCTTCCAGACCGGATCCTTCGCCGCATTGCCCGAATTGGCCACCCTGCGGGAGATTCTGGAAGCCGTGCGCCAGACCTACTGCGGCACGATCGGTTCAGAATACATGTACATCGCCGATGTCCAGCACAAGCGCTGGTTGCAGGATCGGCTGGAGCCGGGGCGCGCCACGCCGTCTTTTACGCCCGAGGAGAAGAAGCGCTTTCTCGAGCGTGTGACGGCCGCCGAAACGCTGGAGCGCTATCTGCATACCCGTTATGTCGGTCAAAAGCGCTTTTCACTCGAGGGCGGAGAGTCGACCATCGTGGCGATGGACGAACTGGTTCGCGTCGCCGGCGGACTCGGTGTGCAGGAGATCGTCATCGGCATGGCCCATCGCGGCCGGCTGAACGTACTGGTGAACACCTTGGGCAAGGCGCCCAAAATGCTGTTCGACGAATTCGAAGGCAAGAAGGCCGAGGAACTGACGGCCGGCGATGTCAAATACCACATGGGCTTTTCCTCGGATGTCTCCACGCCCGGCGGCCCGGTGCACCTGACATTGTCGTTCAACCCATCGCACCTCGAGATCGTCAATCCGGTGGTCGAAGGTTCGGTCTATGCGCGTCAGCGCCGTCGCGGCGACAAAACCGGCGGCCAGGCCCTGGCCGTGCTGATTCACGGCGATGCCGCCGTGGCCGGGCAGGGCGTCAACCAGGAGATGCTGAACTTCTCCAGCACGCGCGGTTATGGCACGGGCGGTACGGTGCATATTGTGGTCAACAACCAGATCGGCTTTACCACCTCCGATTTGCGCGACTACCGCTCCTCGCTGTATTGCACCGACATCTTCAAGATGATCGAAGCGCCGATCTTCCATGTCAATGGCGACGATCCGGAAGCCGTGGCTTTCGTCACCAAGATCGCCATGGAATACCGCCAGGAATTCCGCAAGGATGTGGTGATCGATCTTGTCTGTTTCCGCAAACTCGGCCACAACGAGCAAGACGAGCCGATGGTGACGCAGCCCTTGATGTACAAGAAGATTGCCCAGCATCCGGGGACGCGCAAGGTGTACGCCGACAAGCTTGTGGCGCAGGGCGTTTGCACCGAGGACGAGCCCGACGAGATCATTGCCAATTACCGTGATGCGCTGGATCGTGGCGAACTGCTCTACAACCCGGTGCTGGAGAACTACACCGCCAAGTTCGCGGTCGATTGGTCGCCCCACGTCGGCCAGAAATACACCGACGAATGCAAGACCGCGGTGCCGCTGGCGGACTTGAAGAAGTTGTCCCGGCTGATTACCACCATTCCCGAAAATTTCACGCTGCAGTCGCGCGTGCAAAAGATCATTGACGATCGCCGCCTGATGGGCGAGGGCAAGCTGGATCTCGACTGGGGCATGGGCGAGAACCTGGCCTATGCCAGCCTGCTGATGCAGGGTTTTGGCGTGCGCGTCTCCGGTGAGGATGTCGGGCGCGGTACTTTCTTTCACCGTCACGCCGTGCTGCACGACCAGAACCGCGAAAAATGGGACGACGGCAATCTGATTCCCCTGCAGCATCTTGATGCGAAACAGGCGCCTTTCATCGTCATCGATTCGGTGTTGTCGGAAGAAGCCGTGATGGCCTTTGAATACGGCTACTCGACCGCCGAACCCAATGAATTGGTGGTCTGGGAAGCCCAGTTTGGCGACTTCGCAAATGGCGCCCAGGTGGTCATCGATCAGTTCATCTGCTCCGGTGAAGCCAAATGGGGACGGCTCTCGGGCTTGACCTTGTTGTTGCCGCATGGCTATGAGGGGCAGGGCCCTGAGCATTCCTCGGCCCGTATCGAGCGCTTCATGAATCTCTCCGCCGAACAGAACTGGCAGGTCTGCATTCCGACGTCGGCGTCGCAGATATTTCATTTGCTGCGCCGGCAGATGCTGCGCAAGGTCAGAAAGCCGCTGATCGTCATTACGCCCAAATCCCTGTTGCGCCACAAGGATGCGGCATCGCCACTGGCGGTACTGGCCGAAGGAACGTTCAACACCGTGCTTGGCGAAGCAGAGCCGCTCGACCCGAAGAAGGTGACGCGCGTCGTATTGTGCTCGGGCAAGGTCTACTACGATCTGATGGCCTACCGTCGCGAGCAAAAAATCGTCAACACCGCAGTGGTGCGGCTGGAGCAGGTCTATCCCTTCCCCGACACCGCCTTGCAGGCCGAACTCGCAAGATGGCCCAAAGCCAAGGAGGTGGTCTGGTGCCAGGAAGAGCCGCTCAATCAGGGCTGCTGGCACTGGCTGGCATCGCGCCATCACCTCGCTCGCTCGACGGGAGGCGGACAAACCCTGTTCCTCGTCAGCCGCCCCGCATCCGCATCGCCTGCCGTTGGCTACTACTCAAAACACAATGCCCAGCAGAAGGCTGTCATCGAAGGCGCATTCGCCAAACTGAAGGCGCCGGAATAACCCCGCCAGACTGAGTGAGAAAACCATGCTGATTGAAGTCAAAGTTCCACAGCTTTCCGAGTCCGTCGCAGAGGCGAGTTTGTCGACCTGGCACGTCAAGGAAGGCGACGCCGTCACGCGCGATCAGAACCTGATCGATATCGAAACCGACAAGGTGGTGCTCGAACTGCCCGCACCCAGCGCTGGCGTGATCGTCAAGTTCATCAAGAACAACGGTGAATCCGTGGGCTCGGGCGAAATCATTGCCCATCTCGATACCGAAGCCAAGGGCACCGCTGCCGCGGCTCCTGGCAAGGTAGCACCTGCCGTCGCGGCGGCTCCAGCCGCGCCGGTCGCTGCAAGCGCCACGGCAATGCCGGCCGCGCGCAAGATCATGGACGAGAAAGGCATCTCCGCCGCCGGCGTATCCGGCAGTGGTCGCGGTGGCCGTATCCTCAAGGAGGATGTCAGCGGTGGCGGAAAGAGCGCATCAGCCGCGGCGTCGGTCGCCGTATCCCCCAAGGGGACTTCCTCCGGGGCGTCTCCAGCCCCGGCTTTTGCGACCAAACCCGCACTGGCGCAACCCAACGTGATCAGTGCGGACGCAATCATCGCCGACCGCCCCGAACAGCGCGTGCCGATGTCGCGTCTGCGTGCCAGAGTCGCCGAGCGACTGCTGCAGTCGCAATCCACCAATGCCATCCTGACCACTTTCAACGAGGTCAATATGGCGCCGGTGATGGCAATGCGCAAGAAGTATCAGGACAAGTTTGAAAAGGAACATGGCGTCAGGCTGGGCTTCATGTCCTTCTTCGTCAAGGCGGCCGTGGCGGCGTTGAAAAAATACCCCGTGATCAATGCCTCCGTGGATGGCAGCGACATCGTCTATCACGGCTATTTCGATATCGGCATTGCGGTGGGCAGCCCGCGCGGGCTGGTGGTGCCGATTCTGCGGGATGCCGACCAGATGAGCCTGGCGCAAATAGAGAAAAAAATTGCCGAGTTTGGCGCCAAAGCCAAGGATGGCAAGCTGACCCTGGAAGATCTCAGCGGCGGAACGTTTTCGATTTCCAACGGCGGTACGTTTGGCTCGATGCTGTCAACACCGATCATCAATCCGCCACAGTCGGCCATTCTCGGCGTCCATGCAACCAAGGATCGTGCGGTGGTTGAAAACGGCGAAGTGGTGGTGCGGCCCATCAACTATCTGGCGCTGTCCTACGACCACCGCATCATCGATGGCCGCGAGGCGGTACTGGGTCTGGTGACCATGAAGGAAGCACTGGAAGATCCGGCGCGCCTGCTGCTGGACGTTTGAAAAGCATTCACCACGGCGAACACGGCGACACGGGGAAATGCCACGATCTTTCGCCGTGTCGCCGTGTCGCCGTGTTCGCCGTGGTCAATAAAAGGGGTTTCTGATGGCAAACAAACAATTTGACGTAGTGGTTATCGGCGGCGGTCCCGGCGGCTATGTGGCTGCGATTCGGGCCGCGCAGCTCGGACTGTCGACCGCGTGCATCGAGTCCGAAGCCTATGCCGATCCGAAGGGCGAGGTGAGATTGGGCGGCACCTGCCTCAACGTCGGCTGCATTCCTTCCAAGGCGCTGTTGCAATCTTCCGAGCTGTTCGAGCAGGCCAATCATTCTTTCGTCATGCACGGCATCTCCACCAGTGAGGTGAAGATGGATGTCGCGACCATGATGCAGCGCAAGGACAATATCGTCGGCCAGCTGACTTCGGGCATCAAGAGCTTGTTCAAGAAGAACAAGGTGACATTGCTGCCAGGCCACGGCAAGTTCGTCGGTCGGGAGGATGAGCGCTGGCGGGTGGACGTCAATGGCGAAACCGTCGAGGCGACTCATGTGGTTATCGCGACCGGGTCCAGGGCCCGACATCTGCCCGGTATCGCCGTCGACAACAAGGTGATTTGCGACAACGTCGGTGCGCTGCAGTTTGGTTCAACACCAAAGCGACTCGGGGTTATCGGCGCCGGTGTCATCGGGCTGGAACTGGGTTCGGTATGGAAGCGCCTGGGTTCCGAAGTGACGATCCTCGAGGCTCTGCCGGATTTTCTGGGTGCCGCCGATCAGGCTGTCGCCAAGGAAGCCTGGAAAGTCTTTACCCAGAAGCAAGGGCTCAACATCCAACTGGGCGTGAAAATCACCAAGGTTGAAATCGGCAAGAAAGGCGTCAGCGTCGAGTACGAATCGGCAGACGAAGTTCGTGTCCTGCAGTGCGATCGCCTGATCGTTTCTGTCGGCCGGGTGCCGCATACCGAAGGTCTTGGTGCCGAAAACGTCGGCCTTGAACTGAATCCGCGTGGCTACATTGCCGTTGATACCAACTGCCGCACCAACTTGCCCAATGTCTGGGCCGTGGGTGATGTCGTTCCCGGACCGATGCTGGCGCACAAGAGCATGGAGGAAGGCGTGATGGTGGCCGAATGCATCGCCGGCCAGAAAGGTCACGTCAATCTGGACACGGTGCCCTGGGTTATTTACACCCATCCGGAAATTGCCTGGGTCGGCAAGACTGAACAGCAGTTGAAGAACGAAGGTGTCGAGTATCGCACCGGGCAAATACCGTTTGCGGCGAATGGCCGCGCGCTGGGGCAGGGCGATACCACGGGTTTCGTCAAGATGATCGCTTGCGCCAAGACCGACCGGATTCTTGGCGTGCATGTGATCGGCAACAACGCATCCGAGCTGATTGCCGAAGCCGTGGTCGCCATGGAGTTCAATGCCTCGTCGGAAGATATCGCGCGTATTTGCCATGCGCACCCGACGCTTTCGGAAGCGATGCACGAGGCCTCGCTGGCGGTCGACAAGCGACCGCTGCACTTCTAGCCTAGCGCGCGAGACCAATCAGCTTGGGCACGGCGGGGCACGATGACGTGCCTGGCGCCACGCCCTATCGGGGAACACATTGTCGACGCCGCACAGAATTCTCAATGTTCCCAAGAATGGAATGATCGAAGGCTTTACTGCCGCGTTGTCCGCGCGCGGCATTGAAGCCGACCCCGCGCAAATGATCGCGGCGCAGCGCCTGCAGAAGTTCTATGACGATCTGCTGGCGCTCAAGGCGGCTCGACGCGGCAGGCTGAGGAAACTTCTGGTACATCCCGATTTGCCGCGCGGTGTCTGGTTCTGGGGTGGCGTCGGACGCGGCAAGAGTTTCCTGATGGATTGCTTCTTCGCCGCCGTGCCTTATGAACGCAAGCGTCGCGTGCATTTCCATGCCTTCATGCACGAGATACATCAGGCACTGCATGCGCACCGAAACGAAGCGGACCCGCTTACCCAGGTGGCGGCAAAAATTGCAAGAAAAACCCGCCTGATGTGTTTCGACGAATTCCACGTTTCGGATATTGCCGACGCCATGATTCTGGGTCGCCTGATGCAGGCCTTGTTCGACGCCGGCGTGGTGTTTTGCATTACTTCGAACTACTCGCCCGATGGGCTTTATCCGAACGGCCTGCAGCGGGAACTTTTTCTGCCGACCATTGAATTGCTGAGACAAAAACTCGATATTGTCGAAATCGATGCCGGCATCGACTATCGTTTGCGGGCACTGGAACAAGCCGAAGTGTTTATCGTCGCGAATGCCTCGGATGGCGAGGCGCTGATCGAGCGCACTTTCAATGCCGTTGCTCACGGCTCCGGACACGCCAAACCGCTGAGTATTCTCGGTCGCTCGGTGTCCGTTGTGCATCGCGCACCCGGAATAGTCTGGTTTGATTTCGCGGTGCTCTGTGGCGGTCCCCGCTCGCAGAATGACTACCTCTGGCTGGCCAATCGGCACCACACGCTGTTTTTGTCCAAGGTGCCACGAATGAGCGAGAAGATGCCCAGTGAAGCACGGCGCTTTACCTGGCTGGTCGACGTGCTTTACGATCATCGCGTCAAACTCATCATCAGCGCCGCATGTCCGGCCGAGGAACTCTACGTGAAGGGTGTGCAAGCGAGTGAATTCAAGCGTACCGTGAGCCGCCTGATTGAAATGCGCTCTCTAGAATACCTTTCCAGCGCGCACCGAAAAGAGGATGCACCGGTCGCCGAAAACGAAGGCGGCGTATCTTGATTTCTTCTTCCTGGACTCGGTTAGAATAAACCGAGTTCGCCGAAGAAGGAGAACCGCATGTTGCATCAAGGAGAGAGAGCGCCGGAGTTTACGCTGCCCGACGCTGACATGGAGTGGTTCGATTCTGCTTCGCTGCGCGGTCGTCAGCACGCCGTGCTGTTTTTCTATCCACGCGACGGCACACCATACTGCACGCTGGAAGCAGCGAACTTCTCGGATCATGAAAACGAGTTCGCCCGGCTTGACTGCGTTGTTCTGGGCGTCTCGCGCGATGATTGCCTCTCCCACGCAGAGTTTCGCGACAAACACGGCTTATCCGTGCGTCTGTTGTCTGATGAAGAAGGGAATGTCTGCCGTCAGTTCGGCGTCTCTCAGTATCGCGAACGGGATGGTCACAAGAAGCTGTGCGTCATACGTTCGACATTCGTTGTCGACAAGGAAGGGATTGTTCGTCACGCCCTCTACGATGTGCATCCGAAAGGACACTGCGCCGAGGTCTATCAACTGGTAAAAGGCCTCAATGGAAAAGGAAAAGGAAAGCATCATGCTCATCGCTAGAAATACCGTCGTCACCCTCAAGTACAACGTCAAGGACACCACCGGCACTTCGGTTGACGAAGGTGGCGCGCCGCTGGTCTATCTGCACGGAGGCTATGGCGGGATATTCGATCGCATTGAAGAAGAACTTCAAGGCAAGGCGGTGGGCGATGCGCTGGAAGTGAAGCTGGAACCAGAAGAAGCGTTTGGCGAATTCGATGCCGAGCTTGTTGTTGTCGAAGCCCGTCAGCTTTTTCCGGAGAACATCGAAGTCGGAATGCAGTTCGAGCGTGGCAGCGAAGATGGTGAAAGCGACGATGCGTTATTCACCATTACCGATATTGCCGAAGACAAGGTTGTGGTGGACGGCAATCATCCCTTGGCGGGCGTGGCGCTCTTGTTTTCCTGCACCGTCACCGATATCCGCGCAGCGACGGCCGAAGAGATCACGCATGGTCATGCCCACGGCGAACACGGGCATCATCACTGATCTTCTATTGATCGGGGAGGCATGACCTCCCGGCTTTCACACGACCATACCTGGAGACGTGCCGCCTCTCCGATTCAGATCTGGCGCTCTACTTTTGTTTGGACAGGAAAACCCTGGGCGAGCGTGGCGTTCCCGTGGTTGAGTCGGCTGACACCAATGGCGGAGCTGTTTTGCCGCGAGGCTTTTTCTGTGCCGCAGCCGTGACTTTGGCGACATAGCCGTTGCGAATTCCCGCGCGGCGATTCCCTGTGTTGTAGGCAGAAAGTGCTGCGCGCAATGCGTCCTGGCCCGCGCCCAGGCTTTTTGCCGCGCCAGCGTACTCGTGCACCAGAATACGGGCGCCGGCAGCCAGATTGGCACAGGGGTCGAACAAGGCTTCGGTCGTTGTGCGCAACTTGGGCAAGTTGGCCGAGTTCACCTGGGTCAATCCCATATCGACGGAATACCCTCGATTGATGAGCCATTCGGACCACGCCAGCGCTTCCTGTTTCGATTTTGGTTGGCGCGCAAGGCGTCGTTTGCCGTTGACATTGATTGCCAACGGATTGCCGCCGGACTCAACCTTGACGAGCGCCATCATGGTTTCTGGGGCGACGTTGGGTGCACACTGGAGAACCAGTTGTTCGAGGCCCGGTAACAAAAAACTCAGCCGAACAGGCGCTCCAGCAATGAAGCAGGTTTCTGTCGCGACAGGCCTTTGCGCAAGCCTTTGTTGGCTTCCTGCAAATCACGCGCAAGCTGGACTGCAACCATGTACTGCAACTGATGTCCGACATTCGGCGCCCGCAGATAGAGTGCGTGAAACCGTTCGGCCGTCAGTTCCGCGGCGACCACTTTGGTTTTGGCGGTGCAGGTTTCAGGCGAAGGCATATTGCTCACCAGGGACAACAGCCCTATCAGTTCGCCGTCGCGGGCATCCTTGAATTCTTCTTCCGGACCTTCCGAGGACTTGTGACGAGTGACTTCGACAGTGCCCGAAACAATGATGTACAGCGCCGTCCCCTGACTGTCCTGAGTGACGAATTGATGCCCCGGTTCAAAGTCTTTCAGGCGCAATTGACCGATCAGGATATCAAGCTGCTTTTCGTTGAAGCGCTCAAAGGCGGGAAGGGCATGCAGAAAGCCGCGCAGATCATTCATGGCGAGTTCAACTTGGCAGCGGTAGCATTCGATTCGCGCAAGCGTTCGGCGAGCAAATCGACGAGTTGCTCAAGCAGCACGGGAGAAATGTCTTCATCGTGAATCACGAGATTTTCAAAATCTCGATAGTGAATCTTCAAGGCGCGGCAGCGGGTGACCGTGGATACGGTTGAACTGGCCAGCATTTCGCCACTCAATACAGCGACTTCGCCCAGCCAGTCGCCAGGCTTGATATGGCCGACTTCAAGTGTCTTGCCGCCATCCTCGACTGAAGCCAGCAATTCTCCCTCCAGCACCAGGTACAGAGATTCGGCAGGCATGCGATCCCGGAACAATTTGCGACGCGGAGGCAAATCAACCACTGTGCATGCCGCCAGGAGTCGGGCAAGGTTTTCCGGCCCCAACTCGCCGCTGACGCCTGGAAATCGCTGCTGAAATTCCGCTGTGATATCTTGGTTCATGCGCGTTCGGAGTCGAACTCCGTGACATTGAGAGAACATGATAACGCAAGAACCGTACAAGGTAGAATCACCCGCATCCCTCCTGAATAGTCAGGAGTCGCGAGCGCGACTCCTCGTTTCAATCGATCGCCTTGGAAAACGAAACCCTCCCGCCTGCTAGCAGATCGAGCGTCGAATCCACCACGGCGCAATTCTTTTCGCTTTCCGACCGCGTCGGTCGCGTGCGTTACTTCGTCTACATTCTCGGGGCGATGCTGGCTTGCGGTTTCATGCTGGTTTTCATCTACCTTGTCGGGTTGTTGCTGCCGACGACATTGAGCAAGCTGATATCGGTCACGAGTTTCATTCTGGTCAAGAACGTGATGTTCCCGCTCATCGTGTTCGTCATGAGCATACGTCGGCTGCACGATTTCGATCTCAGTGGCTGGTGGTCGCTTCTGGTGCTGATACCGTTCGTCACCCTGGCTCTGCTTTTCATTCCCGGCAAAAAACTCGCCAACCGATTCGGTCCGCCACCTGCGCCCAATCCGACCAGCCTGCTGGTGACAGCCGTAGCCTTGCCACTCGCGCTTCTCGGTCTCTACTTTTTCGTGGTCAGCGTCAATCCGGAAGTGAAAGCGCCAGTGACTACCGATAGCGATGGCAAGCCTGCGTTGCCTCGCTACAGTCCGAACTAGACAATCGCACGATCCGCGCAAGCTGCGCGTCAACAGAATCACTGTCCGCCTCCCCCTGCTGAGGCCGTTACCGCCGCGGCTTGTCGACTACAGTCGCTTTCCATGTTCACGCCGCCGTTGTGCACATCGACCAGCGGCTTGTTCGCTAGCGTGCCTCCCTGATCGGGCAGCTCCTGATTTTGAGTGCCGCCTTGTTGCCCAATGCACAAGGTCTGGCCATCAACGGTAACCGCACCGGTGCCGGCGCCCGTGGAGCTTGACGAACTGCTACCAGAGGAGGATCCACCCTCTGACAAGCCGCCGGTCTCGCCGTTGCTTTCGCTGGAACCCATGCCGCCTTGATTGTCAGCGCTGCTGCTTCCGCCGCTGTCCTTGTCTCGTCCCGAGCTGCCGCTCGAACCGCCGTCATCACTGGCGGAGCCCGAACCGTCGGAACTGGCCGCACCACTTGAACCTGAGCTATCGCCGGAACTGGAACCACCGCTTGAATCTGATCCGTCGCTCGATCCGGACCCGTCGCTGGAACTCGAACCGCCGCTCGATCCGGAACCGTCGCTGGAGCTCGAACCGCCGCCCGATCCGGAACCGTCACTGGAACTTGAGCCACCACTCGATCCGGACCCGTCGCTGGAGCTCGAACCGCCACTCGATCCGGACCCGTCGCTGGAACTCGAACCGCCACTCGATCCGGACCCGTCGCTGGAACCCGAACCGCCACTTGATCCGGAACCGTCGCTGGAGCTCGAACCGCCGCTCGATCCGGACCCGTCGCTGGAGCTCGAACCGCCGCTCGATCCGGAACCATCGCTGGAGCTCGAACCGCCACTCGATCCGGAGCCATCGCTGGAACTCGAACCGCCACTCGATCCGGAGCCATCGCTGGAACTCGAACCGGAACTGCCGTCGGAACCTGACCCAGAACCACCGCCAGACCCCGAGCCGGAACCTGATCCACCACCGGAACCGGAGCCCGAGCCACCACCCGAACCGGCCCCGTCGCTGGAGCTCGAGCCGGAACTACCATCGGAACCCGATCCCGATCCAGAACCACCGCCAGATCCCGAGCCGGAGCCCGAACCACCACCGGAACCCGAACCACCACCGGAACCCGAACCACCACCGGAACCCGATCCACCACCGGAGCCCGATCCACCACCGGAGCCAGATCCCGAGCCGCTGCCACCCCCGCCCAGGCCGGCCCCGGGGTCGGTCGTAGACCCAGTGCCTCCGGTCGAGCCACCAGCACCCGCATCACCGGGATGGGGCGGGGTCACTGGCGGCGTGACGGGCGTGACGGGCGTCGTGGGCGTGCTTGGTGTAATCGGCGAAGGGGTCGGGGTGACCGTCGTCGTGGTGCTTGGTGGCGGTGCCGGCGGCAGCGGCGGAGCGCCCGGGGTAGGGGCGGTACCGGGACCGGTGCCGCCGGCGCCGCTACCACCGCCACCGGTACCACCGCCACCCGTGCCCGGCGACGTGTTTCCGGTCGGGGTCGATGGATTGGTGCCGGTGCACGTCGTCAGGCTGAGGCAGCCTCGCCAGACGCCGCCGGCACGGCCATGGCCAAACAGCGTCGGAGCGACAGCGGTGCTGCGGGTGGCCGAGTAGGGGTTCCAGAAAAGAGTCTGATAATAGGACTCAACCCGCTCCAGCAGCGGATAGGTCAGAGGTGTCGTGCTGGCATTCCATGAGGCCACGGTCCAGTCGCGACCGAACTGTTTGGTCCCGTTGTTGGTGTCCACATAGCTCGTGGTGGAAAAAGTAAGCCTGTTCGACAGTCGGTGAAAACCGTAGTCGTAGGCAAAGTGAATTCCATTGGTAAACGGCCGGTCGGTTGTGCCGCCGATGGTGATGTTGCCGGCGTTGGCAAGCTTGTCCAGAAACGCCCAACTGTATTGCGTCTCCCACGACCAGGCTGGATCTCTATTGCCGACCCAGACTGTCCCGGCAGTGTATGGTTGTAGCAGAACTGTTGCTTTGTTCGGCATCTTGTAGGATGCGGCGCTGTTCGGGAGGTTCAGCGAATTGGCAACCAGGTAGAGTTCGTCGCCCGTGACATTGAAGCCGTAGGCATAGACAGTCGGTGCCACCAATCGCAGGTTATAGACATCACCCATCGGGTGGGCCGTGATGGTGCCGGTGGTTTCAGCGGATAGGCTGCGATAGCCCATCTTGAGCCCGTTGTCAGAATCGGCGCCGATATGGATGTTGCCGCTGAGGACGAGGTTCTTGGAACCGCTGGGTACCGACGCGTCCTGATTCATCGCTGCAGGCGTCGAGCCAACAAAGAACGTAGCGGTCTGGCTGAACTGCTGGAACAAATCGCGGCTGTAGTCGGTCTGCGCGGTGAAACCATCCCAGTCGGTGGCGTTGTGGATGCCCACCTGACGGCTCATGTCGTAGGGTTGCAGCAAGATCGACGCACCGTCGGCGACATCCATCGCGCCGAACACCGTCAGGTTGTTGGCGCGCAATTGCAGATATTTGCCTTGCGACTTGCCGCCAAGCAGCAGCATGTCGCCACGGGTCGTCAGATAGAAGTCGCGGATCGGTGTCGGCGTGCCGCCACCCGCGGCGGTGCCCAGGCCGAGTACGTCGAGCCGGGCGGTTGAGATGTTTCTGACTTCGGCTTTCTGCCCGCCGGCGGCAGCCAGGGCATTCACGTTGGTGTCCAGGTCGAATGTGCCCCGGTTGTCGCCGGCGCTCAGGATCAACGTGGATGCGTCCACTACGGCTCCGCCGAAGGTCCATGCCCTGGCGTCCTTGTGGGTGTCGCTGGCCGCCACCGCCAGGGTGACGCTGGCGCCGCCTTTTCTGTCGGCGACGATACTTTTACCGATGGCCAGTGCCCAGTTATTGCCACCAGGATTATCGGCCGCGGTAATCTGGATGTTGTGCTGGTTGTACTGGGCATCGCCGCCGGCGACGCTGCCGGAAATGATGGTGTCGGCACGGGTGGTGATTCCGGTGAGATGGACTTGAGGTACCAGGTTCCAGGAAAACCACAAGTCGTTGATGTAGAGCAGCGTCGAGTTGGTGAAATTGAAACTGCCATTGACGTTGGCGGCGATGGAGGTGACGGCGTTGTCTATCCCCTGCATGTCGAAATAGCCGTCGCCCGAAACCAACAGATTGGCGCCAACGATTTTGGCGCCGTGGCGTGCGGCGACTGGCGTTACCGTGTTATCGACATTCCACTCCGAGATACCGGAACTCGACTGCAGGTAGATGCTGTTTCCCGGCGTCGAAATGGCCTCATCGATCATCAGGCCGGCGCGGCTCTTGCCTGTCGTCGCATCGCGATAGTCGGTCGGCGTTGTTGCCGGATTGAATGCGGCGAAGCTACCGCTGGCACCGAACACGCCCGTGGTCAGCCAGATATCGCCGGTCGCCTTGAGGCCGAGCAGGCCCCAGACGTTGCCGATGGTGAGTTCGTTCGCCGCCTGGAAACGGAAGGCACCGGGTATATCGGCGGCGAGCCACTTGAGCGGGCTGGCGACGATCGCTCCTGCGCCGCCCGGGCTGCCGCCGGGCGTGCCGATAAAATTCGTCACGGCACCGGCCTGCAGTCCAAGGCCGCCGATGTTGGAGAAGTCCCGATTGTTCAGATCGAGGGTGCCATACCAGGGCGCAAACAGGCCGAGATGGCCGCTGCCGGTGCTGACATTATTGGTGAGCGTGATGTTGCCCCAGGCGTCTATCTTGGCGTGTCCGTTGGCGGTGGTCAGCCCCGACACCAATCCTGCCGTGCTATTCACCGCACCAACACTCAGTGATTTGTCATTCCGGATGTCGAAGTTGCCTCCGGTCGATGCCAGGGCCAGGGTGTTGATGCTGCCGCGCGTTCCCGAGAGGCCGGTGTAGCCGCTGGCATGCACCACCAGTTTGTCAGCGGTGATCTTGGCGTTCTGGTATTGCAGGGTCTGGTTTGCCGTGAGATCGAAGGTGCCGGCGCCGACATTCACCCCGCCGAAGCTGGTGTCGTTCTGGCCCAGCCAGAGATTATTGGTTGTCAGATTGAAGTTGTTGCCGCCGGTATTGACGCCGCCGGTCGGGCCGTCGGGATTGGTCAGCGTCGTGATGTAGAGACTGGCGGCAGTGTTGTTGAGGGTGAGCGCGCCGGAGGTTGCAGCGGCAAGGTAGGCGATGCTGTTGCCGGCATGGGACAGAGTCACAGCTCCTGCGTTTCTGACATACAAATCAAGCGAGCTCGTGTTGATGGCCTGAGTTTGCGAAATCCCTTCGACGCTGAAGCGCAAACCATTGCCATGTGTGTTGATGCCATTGGTCGCGCCGGCGGTACCGACGGCCAAGGCATCGGCATCCTTGTAGATGATCGATCCGCTGACATCGGCCGCGATCGTCGCGACGTTGTTCGCGATCATGTTCAGGGTCTGGGTACCCGACCCCAGCAATTGCAGCCCATTTGCCGTGATGCTGCCGCCGGTCTGGCTGATGCCGCCGCCGGCATTCAGCGTCAGCGTGGTGGCGCCGCCGGTGTTTATGGTGTTCTGCAGCGTCATCAGGCCGCCGGATTGCAAGGTGATGTCGCCTCCCGCCGTGCTCACAGCGCCGAGTTTCAGAGCGTTGGCGTCCCTGAGCTGGATGGCGCTGGCCCCGGTGCTGGTCAAGCTCACCGTGTCGCCAAAGTCGTTGCCGGCCGTGTTGAGCGTGATGGCGGCCGTACCGGCGTTCACCGTTGAGGCTCCGCCAATGGACAAGGCTCCGGCTTGGGTGATGGCGCCATTGTTGGACGTGGCGTTGAGCGTGCCGCCGATGGTGCCGCTGCCTAGGTTGAGGGCGCCGTTCGAGATGGCCGTCAGGCTGCCGCCGACATTCACCGATCCCAGTGTCAGCGCATTGGCATCGGTGATCTGCACTGCACTACCACCGGTTTTGCTGAGATTCACCGTGCCGCCAAAATCGTTGTTCTGCGTCAGCGTGATTGCTCCGGTGCCGGCGTTGAGTGTTGATGTCCCGGTGACTGTCAGGACTCCCGCCTGCGTGATCGCGCCACCGTTGGAACTCGCGTTGAGCGCGCCGCCGATGGTGCCGGATCCCAGATTGAGTGCGCCGGTCGACGTCGCTGTCAAATTGTTTCCGAGGTTCAAGGTACCCAGCGTGATTGCGCCTGCCGTGGAAAAACTCGAAGCGGCTCCGGCAGCCAGATTGCCGCTGAGATTGATCGTGCCGGTCCCGCCATTGGTTGTCGCGGTGATCCCTGCGGTCCCCGCATTGAGCGCGCCGATTCCGGTGATGCTGCCACTCGCCACACGCGTTCCACCCGGATCGTTCGCGCTAAGCGTAATCGCCCCGTTGTTTGTCGTGATCGCAGCATTGACGGCAATGCTGTTGCCGGCTTGCGCGGTCAGGCCGACACCAGCGGCGGCAATGGCAACCGCATCGGTAAAGGTGATGTTGTTGTTTGCCTGCAAGACGACATTGGTTGCCGCCGCGTTGATCAATGCGTTGTCGATGATATTGAGACTGTCGCCCCCGACATCGACATCCGTAAACGCATCCACTTCAGTGAGCGTGACGAGCGCCTCGCCGCCGGCCTTGACTTCAATGTTCGTCGGGTCGAGCAACCAGGTGCCGTAGCTGCCTTTTGCGGCGCTGGTGTCAACACGACCCGTTACCGCCAGGCGATTCTTGCCGGAGGTTTCGACGAACCCGCCGTCTCCACCCAAACGTCCGCCGCGCGCCGAGATACTGCCGTAAGAGTAGGTGGCGTCTTCGGACCAGATGGCGACATTGCCGCCACGACCGTTCTCGATGGCGTCGGCATTGATGCTTGAACCGGCGGCGGCATATACTTTGGCGGCATTGACTTCCGGCCCGGCGCCATGAAAGTTGCCGCCGACCAAAACCGTGCCGCCGCCGCGATCACCGGAGACGTCGATCATTGACGTGGATTCCAGCGCGATGTTGCCGGCGTCCGCCAGCAGATACACCGCGCCGCCGCGTTCTTCGACGCCGTGCGCCTGAATCAGGCCGCTGTTATTGACGGCAGTCGCGGCGAGGCTGCGCGCGGTGGAGGCAGTCATCACCACGCGTCCGCCATCGGCCAGCAATTGGCCGCTGTTGGCGACACCGGCCAGCGCCGCCACATTGCGTTCGCTCACCGTGTAATTGATCAGGCTGTCGCCGACCACATCGAGCGTCATGCGATTGCCGGAGCCGAGCAGCACGGTGCCCAGTCGCGCCTCGACCACGCCGCGATTGGCGACATAGTCGCCGGCCAGCACGACGTAACCGTTTTCGCGGGCCTTGATGATGCCTTCGTTGATGATGCTCGCCGTATCGCCAGCGCCGACTTTTTCGAAGTGGTAGCGGCCGGCCATGAAATCGTTGTCGCCGATGCTCAGCGTGCTGGCGACCAGGCCGCCGACATCGAGGCGGGCGCCGGGAGCGAAGTAGATGCCGTTGGGATTGACGAGAAAGACCTGGCCGTTGGAGGACAGGGAACCAAAAATCGACGAGGGGTCGTTGCCCACCACCCGGTTGAGAATGACCGAGGACGCGGAGGGCTGCGCGAAGCGCACGCTGTTGCCGGCGCCGATGGAAAAGCTCTGCCAGTTGATGATGGCGCGGTCGCTGGTCTGGGTGATGAGCTGGCGCGTGGCGTCGAGGTTGGCGATCGTCGCCGAGCCGGGCACGAGCACCTGGCCGCCGGCAGGCAGCGCCGCCGTCTGTGACTGAACCGGCACGAAAGCGCCGGCCAGCGCGAGGGCTAGAAGCTTGTGCTTAAACTTGCCCATAACCGACCTTTTTTGCCATCCAGGGAAAGCATGCGCCCACCGCCCTGAATTGCTGCTTCAACTTTCACTACGAGCTTGGCTGTGGGATACAGCGTGATGCCGGCGCCCCAGGCCGAAATGCTCTGCCATGAGTTGGCGAATCCCGGCGCCTTGTACACCACGCGTCCGGTATCGGCAAAGAACGCCAGACTGCCCGCCATCGAGCCGATCTTGAGGCTGCGGCGATACTCCATGGTCAACTGGCCGCCGCTGTCCCCGCGCAACTCGGAAGAGCGATAGGCGCGTACGCTGCCCGGTCCGCCGATTGAATACTTTTCGCTGTCCGGAAGCTTGTCCGGACTGAACATGAACGCGCCGCGCAGAAACACATCCCATTGCCGATCGAGCGGCAGCAGGTAGTTGCCATCGACTTCCATCCGGAAGCGCACCGCGTTTTGGCTGCTGCCATCGGAGTTGTGACGCAAATTGCTGGCGATCTGCGTCGACAGGTTGCTGACCGAGGCGTCCTCGCCGATCTGGTTGAACACATAGCTGAAATTGAGCATCGGGACGCGGGTGTTGGAGGTTTCCACGTCGAAGGTTTTTTGTACAAGATGCGTGGTCTTGAACGCCAGCGACAGGGTTTCGTTGCGGCCGCGGCTGCGCTGCAGCGGGTAGTTGAGCGTGAAATCCGCCGTGCTTGCCGATCCGCTGAGGCCGAGCGCCGCGAAGTCACCCGACACGTCGTAGAGTGCCTTGGAATAGCCGGCGGCCAGGCGCAGGCCATCGTTGTTGATCGGCAGGCTGTAGCCCAGTTTCCCGAACTTGATCAGCGAGTGTTCGGTGGCAACCACGCGCGCGCTGAACTGATCGCCGATACCCAGAGGGTTGTTGAGTTCAACGCCGACATCGGCGCGTCTGACACCGGTTTCCTTGTTGCCGAAATTGTCCAGGGTCGCGGTCAGTGCGACGGGCTTTTCTTCGGCTTTGATCAGCACATCGGAAGCGCCGAATTCCGCGCCGGGCGCCAGCGTTGCCCTCACCTCGAGGCCGGGCAGATCGTTGAGCAGCAACAGCGTGCGTTCCATGCGGTCGCTTGCGATCAGGCTGTTTTGCGGCATATGCACCAGTTGCAGGCGCAGGAAATCCTCGCTGTAGCTCTCGTTGCCGGAAAACAGCACCTTGCCAACCCGGCCTTCAATCAGCGCGATGGTCACCACGCCATCCTCCACCTTCTGCGGCGGAACCAGCGCTCGTGCCAGGGAATAGCCGCGGTCATGATAGAACTCGGTGACGGCGTCGGCGGCGACATTCAGATCGTAGAGATTCAACTCCAGGTCAAGATAACGTTCGATGACGCGCTTGAGTCTTTGTGCGGGGAACACCGTGTTGCCGACGAAGCGAAAGGAATGCACCTGAAAGCGTTTGCCTTTGCGATCGTGCAGCGTGGGGCCTTGCTGCTCAGGCAGGATGATCTGAGCCGGGGAGGCGGGTGCGGATGGGCGCGGACCCGCCAGCGACTCCTGCACACTGCCGGGCGTCGGCGGGGTTTGGGCAAGGGCGCTGCCCGGCAACCCCGGCAGCGCAAAGGCGCACGCCAGCGCACCGGCAAGCGCGCGATTTCGGATTTTGAAACGCGCGCTCACGGGGCCGCCCATTTGCCCGGATCTCGAAATGGCGACTGCATGCGCACCACGGCTTCCGAGGTCACCGGAATCCGGTAGGGATAGGCGTTGGTCGGATCGCCGCAAAGGCCGGCGGGGGCGCCCGCCGGAGCCAGCGTGGCATTGCCCGGCGGCGCCACTTTGAGCATCTCAGGCGCGGCAATGGTGCCGCCGGTATAGGCAGTGGTGTCGATTTTTGCCGCGGACACCGCGGCGGGAGGTGCCACGGCAAAGCCGAAGATCATCCGGTTCACCAGCGGCACGACCAGACGCACGCAATAGGTCACGCGCACCTTGAGCAGGTTGGCATCCTGCACATTCATGCCGCCTTGCTCGTCCGTGGCGCTGCGGTACATCAGGTTGTCGTTGGGAATTTCGCCTCCCGCGCCGAAGCCGGAGAGCGCGCCGCTGTTGGGGCTGACGATCTTGATGTAGGCCAGCTTGTTGTTGGCGAGTTCGGTCTTGGCGGTGCGGCGGGCGAGCTTGAGCGCGTTCTGGTCGAGATCATGCGCGAACAAAGGCGCGAGGCCGGCGGCCAGCCCGTCCTGAATGGCGGTCATCGCGCCGTTGTTCAGGGCACCGGCACGGGTGGCGACAAACGTGGCGTAATTGAGAGTCTGCTTGGCTTCATAGATGAATACGAACTGCAGGCTGGCCAGCAGCAGGATCAACAGGATGGGAACGACGTAGAGATACTCGATCGTCGCCTGGCCGGACTGGCGGATATTCATTGCGAGTCCTGCTTTTGCGTGGCGGGCGGCACGTCCGTCTCGACCTTGCCGGGTGCCAATTGTTCGATCAGGGCTTTCGACCTGGCATGCAGCGGATCATCCTTGCTGATGAGCATGTGTGCCTGAATGAAGCTGGCGTGCGCCTGCCGTTGCCGGATGATGCCCAGGTTGTACCAGAATCGGCTATCGCCCGGTGCCAGCAGGGTGCCGCGCAGATAGGCCTCGGCCGCGTCGTGGGGGCGATTGGAACGGGCATAGAGATTGCCCAGTCGCAGCCAGGTTTCCGGATCGTTCGGGGCCGAGCGCGCCAGGCCCTGATAGAGTGCCTCGGCCCGCGCGTTCTCGCCCGAGTCGTAAGCCAGAACCGCCGACTGATGCATCTCATAGAGATCGCCGGAAGCGCAGGCGGCGAGGAAAGGAAGAGCTGCCAGAACAAGCGCCTGGCGGCAAGTCAGGCGGCGCGCCATTCAAGTACATCCCCGGCGGCAATGCCCGCGGCGTCCAGCGCACCGGGCGGCAGTTCCAGCGTGGCGCGGGCGGTGGCGCAACCGGCCCAGCGCAGCGGCGGCAGATGTCGAACCAGGCGCAGCACCCGCCATTGCCGGTCGAGAAAGGCCAGATCGAGCGGATAGCCCATGCCGACGGTGTGCACCGAAGGGCAGGGGTCGATCAGAAAACCCTGACCGGCAGTCAGGGCAGGGCGTCCGAGCAGACCGCGCATGCGCTCCCACACATTGGTGGTGCAACGCGCTTCTGGCACCAGGCAATCGCTGCTGCCGGCGCGATACAGTGCGCCGGTTTTCACAGCATGCCCTCCATGAGAAATTTCATGGCGATCGGAAAGGCCAGCACGATGAAGGTGACCGGAAAGATGAACACGATCAGCGGCAGGATCAGCTTGACCGGCGCTTCCATGGCGAGCTTTTCCGCGCGCTGGAAACGCTCGGTGCGACGCTGCAATGCCTGTACGCGCAAGGCCGTTCCAAGGCGGGCACCCATTTTTTCGGCCTGGATCACGGTACCGACGAAACTGGCGATTTCCTCCATGTCGAGGCGTTTTTCCATGCGGCGCAAGGCGTCGGCGCGCGGCACGCCGGCGCGCAGATCGCGCACCACCATGTAGAACTCGTTGCGCAGCGGCCCCGGCGGCCCTTTGTCCATCGCCTGATTCAGCGCACCGTTGAGATTGAGACCGGCTTCGACGGCCATGGTGATGAAGTCGAGATATACCGGCAAAGCGCGCAGGACGTCCTTCTGGCGGCGACTGCGAACATCGCGCAACCAGATGATGGGAAAGTAAAAGCCGACGATGGCGAGCAGGATGATCCAGGCCAGGTCGAGCGACTCGATCGCGGCCAGCGGAATGCTGCCCATGACGACGGCGACGAAGACGCCAAAAACCCGAACGGCATAAAACTGCTCGGCCGACATCAGATAGCCGACGCCGGTTTCTTGCAATCGTTTGTGGGTCTGCTCAAGCCAGTCCGGCGGAAAGCGCGAGGTCAGGTGATACTCGATGAACAAGATCAGCGGCCAGGCCATGTTGAGCATGGGCGGCAGCGGATCCATGTACTCGCGATCCTCGACCGGGACGTCGGTCTTCAGGGTCGTCAGGCTGTGAAACGCCAGCATGGCGGAAACGCCGACGGCCAAACCTATCAGGAGGGCAAAAATGGTGTCAGACATCGATGGCGGTAATGCGTTGAATGAAGAAATAGCCCATGACTTCCATGGTGCCGATGACGGTAAGCGTGAGCCAGCCGGGCCAGGTGTTGAACAGCGGCGCCATGGCCACCGGCTCGATCTGCGTCAGGCCGAACATGACCAGCAGCGGCAGCGCGGTCATCACCACGCCCTGGATCTTGCCCTGGGCGGTCAGGCTGGCGATCTTGCCTTCCATGGTTTGCTTTTCGCGCAAGGTGTCGGCCAGTGAGTTGAGAATTTCAGCCAGATTGCCGCCCACTTCGCGCGAGATGCGCAAGGCCGATATGACCAGCGCAAAATCGGCAATCGGATTGCGTTTCTCCATGTTCTGCAAGGCCGTGTCGAAATCGACGCCGATGCGCAACTCGCGCATCATCAGATCGAACTCCTGCGCAATCGGTGGCCGTTGTTCCTTGATCATCGATTCGATCGCGATATTGATGCTGGCTCCGGCGGACATGGCGCCGGTGATCATCAGCAGGGCATCGGGCAATTGCTTTTCCAGCGTCTTGAAGCGGCGGGTGCGCAGGGATCGCACGTAGTACTTGGGCAGCACATAGGCCGCCACCAGCGCTGCTCCGGTAAATACCGGATTGGCCGTCAGGAAAAACACCGCGGCCGGTAGAACGCACATGGCAACCACGTTGTAGCGGAACATTTTTTGCGGATCGATAAAAATGAACATGTCCGCCAGCGTCGTCGAGGCCTGGTCGGCAAGGCTCGCTTGTTGCTGCGTCAACATTTTCTCGCTCCACTTGAGAGCCAGCCAGGCGACACAGGCCACCGCGCCCAGCACGGTCAGCGCAATCAGGGCGACATCGTTCATGGCTTGCCTCCGTCAATTCGCCATCGCGCCGGACACGCTGTGCCGGTAAGCGATGCGGTATCGCATGTCGCCAGGTCAATGAGCATGAGCCGGCGCTTCATAAAACCCGGCCCGCCTGGAACACCGACAGATCGACGTCCATTCCCCGATTCTTCAGGTCCTGATAGAAATCCGGAATTGCGCCGGTGGCGATGTGCTTGCCCTTGACCTTGCCGTCGGTACCGAAGCCTTCCTGCTTGAAGACGAAAATGTCCTGCAACTGGATCATGTCGCCTTCCATCCCGGTCACTTCAGTGATGTGGGTGATCTTGCGGCTGCCGCAGGAGAAGCGGCTTTGCTGGATGAAGAAACGGATCGCCGAAGCGATCTGCTCGCGAATCGCGCGGATCGGCAGGTCGAGGCCGGACATCATGACCATGACTTCGATACGCGCAAGGCAGTCGCGCGGCGTGTTGGCGTGCGCGGTGGTCAGCGAGCCGTCGTGGCCGGTGTTCATCGCGGTCAACATGTCCAGCGCCTCGCCGCCACGGCACTCGCCGACGACGATGCGGTCGGGACGCATACGCAAGGTGTTCTTGACCAGATCGCGAATGGCGACCAGGCCCTTGCCCTCGGCATTGGCCGGACGTGACTCAAGACCGATCAGATTGGGCTGCGAGAGTTGCAACTCCGCCGCGTCTTCCACGGTGATGATGCGCTCGTCGGGCGGAATGAAACTGGAGAGCAGGTTGAGCAGCGTCGTTTTTCCGGAACCCGTGCCGCCTGAAATGATCATGTTGGCTTTTTGTTCGACCACGGTCTTCATGAAGTCGAGCATCTCGAAGGTCATCGAACCGAAGCGCACCATGTCCTCGCCCTGCAGTTTTTTCTTCGAGAACTTGCGGATGGTGAGGTTGGCGCCTTTCAGCGCCAGCGGCGGGATCACCGCATTGACCCGCGAGCCGTCCTTGAGGCGGGCATCGACCATAGGCGAAGATTCGTCGATGCGACGACCGAGCGGCGCGACGATGCGTTCGATGGCGCCGACCACGGCCAGATCGCTGGTGAAGACGACGTCCGATCTGGTCAGCCTGCCGGCGCGTTCGACGAATATCTCGTCATAGCGGTTGACCATGATCTCGGTCACCAGCTCGTCGGCCAGCAGGTCTTCCAGCGGGCCGAGGCCGACCACTTCATCGAGTACCTGCTTGATGATGCGCTGACGATCGATCTCAGGTGGCAGTTCCTTGTCCTTGAGAACGATTTCTTCCAGCAGCGTACGCGTGTTGTTGCGCAGCTCGTCTTCACTTTGGCGCGAGACGTCCATGCGGCGCAAATCCATTTGCTTGATCAGCAGTTGATGGACGCGCTTCAAGTGACGGGTCATGGTTTCGCGCGCCTCGTCGCTCAGCGAGGGCGCGGGTGGCGGGACAGCGGCGGCGGCAGCTGGGACCGTTGCTGCCGGCGCAGCGGCCTGCAAAGTCGGCGCTGGCGACACGGCGGTGGTGGCCGCCGCTGCTGCAGCGGGGGGCGGTGCAGCGGCCGGCAGTTCGAGGTCAAGCACCTCCAGCGTGTAGCCCGCGATGGCGATCTTGTCGCCGGGCTTGAGCGGGCCGTGGCGCTTGATCTTCTCGCCATTGATCTCGGTACCCGAGGAAGAGCCGAGATCCTCGACGTAAACCCCATCCGGCTTGCGCTGAATCGCGGCGTGCTTTTTTGCCACGGTCCAGCCCTGAAGCACGATCAGGTTCTCGTCGCTCTTGCCGATGGAGCAGGAGTCGATGGTGCATTCGATCGGGGAGGTGTTCCCCTTGGGAGTCGTTACCGTAATGTTCAGCATGGGGCGCCTTCAGTCGATGAGGTCTTTCTTGTTCAAATTGCGCTCGAAGCGTTCTTTCATTTCGAGACCTTTTTCGATGCGTTCCTGGTTCATGGACGAATTCGGATCGACCACCACCGGAGTCACGGCGATCAGCAAATCGCTGCGCCCGCCGCGGAAGGAGTCGGAGCGAAACAGCCGGCCGATGATGGGCAGGTCGCCCAGCCCCGGCACCTTGCTGACATCGCTTTGCATGTCGCGATTGATGAGGCCCGAGATCACCATGGTCTGCCCGGATTTGACGTTGATTTCGGTTTCCGAGGTGCGGGTGAGGAAGCCGGGGGTGCCCGCCACGGCGTTCGACTGGTCAAGCTGGCTCAGTTCCGCGCGCAGCGAGGCGATGACATTGCCCATGTCGTCGGCCGCCGGTTTGATGGTGATCTTGATGCCATAGTCCTTGTAGGAAATGCTGGTGGTGCCCAGCGCCCCGGCCGTCAGAATCGGAATCTGGCCACCGGCGAGGAATTCAGCGGTGCCGCCGCTGCGGGCGGACAATTCCGGTTCGGCAAGAATGGTCAGGTCGCCATTGCTCTTGGCCAGATTGATCGTGGTCTGAATCGCGGTGGCAATGCCGAGGTAGGTGCGCATGCCGGTCACCGCCAGCGGAATGGTTGAACCAATGGCGGCGGCGCCGACCGGATTGGTCGAGCCTTGCAAGTTGCCGGCAAAGCCCGCCACCGGGCCCTGGATGCTGCCCGGCCACGACATGCCGATCGCCTCGGAAAAACTCTTCTTCGCTTCCAGGATCTGCACTTTCATGTAGATCATTTTCTTCATCTCGACATCCAGCGCCTTCATCAGCGGCATGATCTGCGGGAAACGTGCGGCGAGGGCGTTGATGCGCGCGATTTGCGGTGGGCTGGCCGATCCGGTGATCGCGATCTGCGGTCCCATGGGCCGGATCTGGATGCCGGTGATATCCGACAGCACTTCGGTCGCGGCACGGTAGGCGAAAATCGAATCCTTGGAGCCGACCCGAATGATGTAGCGCTGCACGTCGCCCTGCGGTGCCCAGAGCACCAGCGACGTGTCGCCCACGCCCTCGGCGATCAGCAACATCTGCTGGTCATCGATGAACTTGGTGCTGACCAGTGCGCCGTTGCCAATCGCGATGCGATGGATCTTGGTGGCAGGTATGGTCTGGATTTCGCCGACGAACATGACGAGCTCCTTGGCGGCTTCGGTGGCGGCAATGCTGCCACCCGAAGAGGCAAGAACGCAGGCCGCGCAGAACAGAGTGAGATATTTGTGGAGCATGGTGATTGTCCTTTGCGGTTTACTTTTCGATCAGGGCTTTGAGGTCGGCTTTCATCGCGGGGGTGAGCCCGCTTGAATTCGCCGCGGCGGCCGGTGCCGGCACACTGCCGGTCGTCGCCGGAGCGATCGCCGGTACCAGAGGCGGCGCACCCGCGCCGGGTGCGGCGGGATCGGCGTAGCCGCTGCTCTCGGGTACGGGAACCTCGACCGATTTGGCGCTGGGGCCGGAACGCTGGCCGCCGATGATGTATTCGACAACCCCGGCCAGCGAGGTGCGCTTTGAATTCCTGACCTGAGCCGAGATTTCGTCGAAGATATTCTGCGCATTCACGCTGAATTCGACATTGCCCTCGTCTTTCTCGTTGCGCAGGACGTAGCGGAGTTTGCCGATATCCTGCGCCAGGGTGATTCGCGCCGCCTGCGAGGGGGTGACTTCCAGCGTCACGGTGCTGTAGGCCATGGTCTTTTTCGCGCCCGGCGTCTGGTCGCTGTTTTCATTCACCAGGCGTTGGCCGGTGGCCAGCACTTTCATGCGGTCGAGGAAGGGAACCACTGTCTGGCCGCCTTCTTCGCTACGCATCACCAGCATCAGATCAATGCGGTTGCCCGGTTGCAACATGTGGGCGATGGCGTTGAGTTCGTCGATTTCGACGGTCATGGCTCGGATGCCGTCGCTCAAGGTGCCGGAAAAATCGGCGATGGCTTCACGCAGGTCGGCCTTGAGCAGGGGGCGTCCTTGCAGCACCGGACGAATCAGGGCCTGCCCTTTGTACTTGTCGAATTCGTCGGCCAGAATCGCGTTGGGATAGACCAGATCGGCCGCGACTTCGCGGGACGCCACCATGTTGTCGGCGAGCACCATGCCGATCTGCATGTCGCGGGTGGGCACCACCACGGCGATGCGCGGCCCGCCCTTCTGGCTGCGGGCCGCGATTTCAGCCTCGATGCTGGCCTCGCGCGAAGCCAGATAGCGGGTCGTCAGAAACGCCGCCATGACCGCCAGGCCGATGGCGGCCAGCAGCATCAGCCAGGTTCTGTTGATGCTCAGAGAAGGAAGTTTGAGACCCATGGATTATTTTTCCTTGAACGTATGGGGTGGCAATGGGCGGTGAGACATGGCTCAGGGCAGGATGAGTTTGATAATGTCAGAGGCGGACGTCGGGAAGCCGACCATTTCGGCGAGGTTCGCCGGATCGGTGAACTTGTTCATTGCCGAGGTGATCATTTCATCGACGATCGCTTGCACGAAGCCGGAGAAATTGGTCGGAATACCAGCGATGGCCAGCAGGCTTTCGACCTGGACCGCCGGAATCGCCGGATTGCCCCAGTCGATGCAGCGGTCGACATCGATCGAGACGCTGCCGGAAACCGAGGGAGGCAAGGGCTCACCGGTGAGTGTGGCGATGGAAGCCGGCAGGGTTTTTTCAAACGAGTAATTGACGTTGTAGTCGCACTCCGGAATGGTCGCGATCGACATGGCGAAGGTGTAGTGCTTGTGATAGTCCTTGACCGCCTTGGCCAGTTGCTGCAAGGCGGGCGCCTCGGTCGCCGGCGCGTTCGGATTGCTCACGTCGGTATAGCTGAAAGGCTTGAGCAGCACCATGACGCCGAAGGCCAGCACCACCAGGTACTCGATGGATGCCTGACCGAGGGAAACTCGGCGCTGGCGCCACGGCGTCATGGCTGATCCACGTAGTTGAGCAGCACGTTCGATTCCCGGCCGTCCCGGGTCAGGGTGATGCTGAGCTCGCGCAAGCCGTTCTTCAGCACCATGACGTCGCCTTTCTGGTCGGGCAGACCCAGGCGATAGTGGTTCGTGACGCGCCAGCCGAGGTCGCCCAGGTTACGCCGGTAAAAGTCGGCGTTGGCGGCCTGCGAAAAGCCGTTCTTCAGCAATACGGTGCGCGCGGTCTTGCCGGCATCATTGTGTGCCAGGTCGTTGAGCACCGTGCTGCCCGGCAGCATCGGCAACTGCTCCTTGACGACAACGCGTTCGGGCGCCGCTGCGGTAACCCCGAGGAAGCCTTCCGTTCCATTCTTGCCGAAAGGCTTGACCTGGACGGTAAAAAAACAGTTGTCGCGCAGCGATGCAATCACCTGCCAGGGGCCCAGCGGGTATTCGGCGGGGCCGCGAATCTTGTCGGTCGCCGCCCACTTGTCGCGGTAGAACGCCAGTATCTCCTGCGGTGGCGCATCGCTTTCGATGCGGTGGATGCTCATCGGCGTGCCGTTGTAGTCGAGCTGCGGCGCAACGGCCTGCAGGCGGGCCTTTTTCGGTGCCGGGAAATCCGGGCACGCCAGCAAGGGGTCCTTTGCCGCATGCGCGGCGCCGGCGATCAGGCACAGGAGGATCGTTGCGCCGCGCATCATTGCAGGCGGTCCGCCGGAACCCGGTCGACTTCGATGCGCCCGAGATCGAGCGTGCTGAGTTCCGGGAAGAACACCAGGGAAATGCCTTTCAGCACTTTCAGCGCGGTGTCGAAGAAACCGCCATCCGACGGCTTTATCAGCGAGGACGGCGTCAGCCCACGCACCTGGTTATAGACCGACATTTTCTTCTTGCCGGCTACGGTGCTGTACTCGGCATGCGAGCCGGGGCCGTTGGCGTTCCAGCCATTGGCCAGAATCACGTTTTTCGCCGAGAATGCGCTCTTCGTTCCGGTGGCGAGATAGTCCACCGGGCAGCTGGCGCATGCGCCCAGCCCGGCATCGGTGTTGTAGGCCACCTGCTGCACCGAGAGGGCGACTGTCGCGGTATATCGCCCCTTGGTGTCGACCATGAAGTTGGACACCACTGATGAAATCTGCACCAGCGGAGTGAGCAGGTTGTTGATCAGTCCGGGCGCTTTTTCATTGGCGTAGGTGGCGCCGATGTCGCCGTAGTCGGTGAGCAAAGTCGTACCCCGGCGATCGCGCCAGAGCTGCTTGGGGCCGCCGCTGTAGCTCGAACCGCTCTTGTCGGCGCTGGAAAAGGCCGTGGTGCCGGTGTCGGACAGCAGGCGCGTGCCGATTTCGGCGCGAATCTGGTCGTCGGTTTTCTCGTTCGCATCCCACTTGTTGCTGAAGGTGGCGCCCGAGCCGATGCCGAATGTCGCTGCCGACGCGCCGCCGAACCAGACCGTGCGCTCCCAGGCGGCATAGCGGGCGCTTTGCACCGTGTAGGCCTTGATATCCTGATACTTGGCGATTACCGGAATGGCAAGAAACAGGGGAACCAGAACCAGCGCCGAAGCAATCAATGCTTCGATCATGGCCTGCCCGTTCTGTCGTGATGGCTGTGTTTGTCGCATCAAATGCCGAAGCGCTGCATTTCCATCGAAATGTATTGCTCGATGAAGGTGTTGGGCAGCAGTCGCGCCTGCCAATACGGGTTGTAGAGACTGCCCAGTTCGGTTTGCGTTGCGGTGCCGGTGGTGCGTTTGAACCATGCCAGCGCGCTGTCGTTGGTCGGCCGCGCGAAATAGGTCTGGGCCTTGGAGAGGCTGCGCATCTTGCCGTGGGAGGCGCCGTTTTCCGTCGAGAACTGGCCGGTGCCCGGGTTTTGCGGCGTATCGCTGGCTTTCTTTTCAATCTCGATCACCAGGGCCGGCCCCGTCAGGTTTTCGGCGGCAACGTCTTTCACGTCCATGTACTTGGTAATGCCGCCGAGCTTGGGCGACATGTCGAGCGATGCGCCGGCGCCGGTCTTTTGCCGCATTGAGGCGGACACCTTGGTGGTCCAGCTGTCGAGCACCGAGCCGTACGCCTCGCTGGCGGTGACGCCGAAATTGTTGTTGCTGGCAAGCACTGTCGGCGGATCCAGTTTCTTGCCGGATTGTGCCGCGCCGTGCGACAGCGGGATCCAGGGCGGCGCGAACGGTATCGGCAATGGAATCGGAATGCCGAGAATCGAAATCCAGATCAGGTCGAGTCCGGACCAGCTCGAAGCGTCCAGTGCGGTCCAGTTCTTTTTCGATTTCGAGCCGACCGCGCCGGGATTCGCACTGCCATTTGCCGGCGCCGTGGTGGTGGTGCTGGCATTGCCCTGCGTGTTGGTGAGGGTGGCCGGGTCGATCCAGGTACCGGCCCTGAAGGCATAGACGCCTTTGGGTTTGCTGGCATTTCCCACATTGACCCGGGCGGAATCGCCATCGCAGGCGGTGGCCGAGAAGGGCGAAAGCTGGCTGTACTGATCGACCGAGACACCGCCGGTGCCGGCGCTGCTTGAGGTTACGGGGTTGCCGTGGCAATCGACCCCGCTACTGCCGCTGCCGCCGCCGGTGCCGGCATTGCCGCCGGTGCCGGAAGGCGTGGTGACTTTGAGCTCGGTGCCGCCACGGTGGATCACGGGCAGGAACAGCGGGCCGTTCTGGTAAGGAATGAAGCGGGTCGGATCGACAAAGGTCAGCGGCGGTGCATAGAAGAAGGTAAAGCCCCAGGCCGGCTTGGTCGAGCGATCGCGGGAAAAGTCGTCCAGCGAATCCATCGCGACCTGCGCGAATCGATCGGCGTTGGCGCCGTCCTTGCCGTCGGTATTCGGGTCCTTGTATTCCGTAAACTTGAACCATTTGAAGTAATGGTAGGCAAGGTAGGGCGCGGAGCCGATGGTCAGGCTGGCCTTGTCGTCGTTGGCCAGAATGATGTTGTTGGCGGCACCGCCGTCGAGCACGGTCAATGGGCCGGTAAATAGCGTCACGCCGAGCAGGTTGTCGAGGGCGGCGCCCATGGTGGAGAAGGCGCCCAGCGTTTCGGCCACGGTTAACGCGGTCGCGTAATGGTAGACGCGCTGGGTTTCGCCATAGATCAGGATCAGGCCGTCGAGCATCGTGACGGCGCCCTTCATGAAGGTGGTGCCGCCTTTGCCTTCATCGAAGATCCCCATGGCTTTGCCGAAGGTCTTGAGAAACTTCTTGTAGAAGTTGCCCAAGGGCGAGGGAATGGCAAAAAATGCCTCATAGACACTGCGCCCGACGTTGCCCACATTGTTGTTGGTGAAGGCCGACATGTTGCGGAACCACGAAGTCAGGCCGACGAACTGGGCCACGGCAACCTGGTTGGCGACCATGGCGCGGTTGGTGTAGGCAGAGAAATTGTAATCGCGCGCCTCGGCCAGGGCCGCGCTGTAAGCCGCCGCGTCCGCCGTGTTCTGCAGCCTGATTTTCTCGATCACCTGTCCGCCCATGCTGTACATGGCGAACAGTGCGAGTATCACGAGGACCGAAGTGAAAAGCGCAAAAACCAGTGCTTGGCCTCGTTGAAAACGCCCCACTTCCGCAGGACGTGGCAGGCCGGTGACAGCGGCGCGACGCATGATGAAGGAGCAGGTCATGCGAATCGCGCCTATGACTCAGTTAGTTGCCATACGTGTTCATCTTCTTGTCGGTGTTGGCAGCGGAACTCGCGGCGGAAGCAGCGGAACCCGCGGCACTGATTTGCGAAGAAGAACCGGTTCCGGCAACCTCGCCAGCAAGACCAGCCACCTGGTTGCGGATGGTTTTGCCAAACAGGGCATAGACTCCAATGGCCGCCACCGCGATCAGCGCCACGATGATGATGTACTCGGTCATGCCCTGACCACCTTGGCGATTGGTTGTCAAACGGCGCAATAGGCTTTTCATGGTGTGTATGCCTCCAATGGGAGTAGTTAAGGAAATTCTGGAAGTCGAGGTGAAACTTTCAAGGGCGCATCAATCCGGAAACTGAAGCATCGATCTCCGGGCAGTCAGTGGTTTTCAGCTATCCGGCGACATGGTTTACCATGCCTCATCGTTGAAGAATGAAGCGAAATGAGGTCTGATGACTGTAACGCATGAGAATAGTACATGCAAGCATTTTTGAATATTCTATTGGTATATATTCAGCTTGCAGGCAGCACTCAAAAACCTATCACAACAGGAGGGATTATGGGTTCAAGCAAAAGAAAATCACGGTGGACGGCATGCGTGCTGGTCCTTGGCTTGAGCTCACTGGGATCGGGGTTCGCGCGGGCTGATTTCCAGGCCGGTCAGCAGGCCATGCAAGCGGGTGACTACACCAAGGCGCTGCGCGAATTCCAGGCGGCGGCGGCGCGCGGCGAGACGCGCGCGCAAAACGATCTCGGTGTCTTGTACGAGCGGGGATGGGGCGTCAAGCAAAATTATGAACAGGCGGCGAGCTGGTATCGCAAGGCGGCCGAACAAGGTTTCCTGCAGGCGCAGACCAATCTCGGCTACCTCTACGAAACCGGTCAAGGGGTGATCCGGGACTACGAGCAAGCGCGTGCCTTGTACCAAAAAGCCGCGGATGCCAACTGGGCCCAGGCGCAGAACAATCTTGGCAGCCTCTACGAGAAGGGCCTTGGCATACAGCGAGACTACACGAGGGCCATGTTCTGGTACCGCAAGGCGGCCGACCAAGGCTCGCCGCAGGCGCAGAACAATGTGGGTTACATGCTGGAAACCGGGCGCGGGGTGCCGCGCGACGATGTCAATGCCATGGTCTGGTACAAGAAGGCTGCCGACCAGGGCTATGCCCAGTCTGAAAACAACATCGGTGCGCTGTACGAACGTGGGCGCGGCGTGGCGCAGGATACGGCGACCGCGATCGCCTGGTACCGCAAGGCGGTGGAGAAGAAGAATCCCCAGGCGCAGACCAATCTGGGCTTCTTGTACGCATCCGGTCGCGGCCTGCCGCGCGACGACAAGATTGCGGTCGAGCTCTTCCGCGCCGCGGCGGCACAGGGTTTCGCCCAGGCCCAGAGCAACCTCGGCTTCATGCTGGCGGAAGGACGCGCCGTCAAGCGCGATTACCTTGCTGCCAAGGCGCTCTACGAGCAGGCCATCGAGCAAGGGCTGGCGCAGGCCATGATGCATCTGGCCGTGCTCTACGAAAAAGGGCGCGGCGTCGCCCAGGATGACGCCGCGGCATTGACCTGGTTCCGCCGCTCGGCGGAAGCCGGCTACCGGCCGGCTTCCCAGCGTCTGTTTGCCGTGTATACCAATGGCGAATTGGGGGAGCAAGTCGATCCCGTCCGCGCCAAGCTCTGGGCCGACCGAGTGCAGTAAGCGGTGCAGCCGAAATTCGGGCGGCTGCTCCTGGTTTTGCCGGGGTGGCTGGCCTTCATGCTGTATCTGCCGTCCCTGGCCAACGGCTTTGTCTGGGATGACGTCTATTTCCTGACCGATCTGCCTTTTCTGCGCGACCCGGATTTGTGGTGGCACCAGATCGGCCGGCATTTCCTGCTCGCGCCCAGTTACTTTCGGCCATTGCCGCTGATCAGTTTCGTCCTCGAAGCCAAACTTGGCGGGCTCGATCCTGCGCTGTTCCATTTCACCAACCTCGCGCTGCATGCCGCCAACACCACGCTGGTGGTGTTGCTGGCGAGGACGCTGATTCCCGCCGGCCCGGTCGTCGCCGCCTGCGCCGGCCTGCTGTTTGCCGTTCATCCGGCATTGGTGGAAAACGTCGCCTGGATCTCTGATCGCTTCGATCTGATGATGCTGTTCTTCCTGCTGCTGGCGCTGCTAAGCGAGTCCCGCCTGCGCAACGCCACCGCGCGCGCGCTGGTGCCGGCCGGACTTTTCCTGCTCGCCCTGCTGTGCAAGGAGACGGCGGTGGTGTTGATCGTGCTGCTGCCGCTTTGGCAGATATTGCGCCTTGCGCCGCAACCGGCCTGGCAGCCGCGCAGTCTTCTGAGTCACGGCAATGTCGCACTATGGGCGGCGCTGCTGGCGGTGCTCGGCGCCTATCTGGTTTTGCGTTATGGCGTACTCGGCCACTCGATTCGCTATGCATCGGAAATGGCGCCGGGCAATGGCCTTCAGCATCTGTTGCTGATCGGCAAAACCCTCGGCTGGTATGTGTTGCTGCTGATCTGGCCTTTCGGACAGATGTCGCCGGTGCACCCGGCGCCAACCCCGATCGTGACCGGCGACCTGCTGGCATGGCTGGGGCTGGCGGGCGTGTTGGCGTTGGCCGCGATGCTGCTGTATCTTCTGGCCCGCTGGCCAAAGTACCGGCGCCCGGCGCTGGCCCTTGGCATGGCGCTGGTGGCGCTGGCTCCGGTGTCGAATCTGGTGCCACTGACCATCGGCGACAATATCGTGCAGGACCGCTACCTCATGCTGCCGCTGGTGTTCATCGTGCTTGCACTGGCCATGCTGTGGGCGGCGCACGAAGGCCGCCGCTTCATCGCCATTCCCGCGGCGGCGTGGGCCATCGCCTGCGCCATTACCGTGATCGGACTGCTTCCCAACTGGGCAAGCAACACCAGCTTGTGGGGCCAGGCCTACACCAAGGCGCCGCACTCGCGTATTGCCGGCGAAAACTACGTTGCGGCGCTGGCCGCGGAATACCGCGACGATGAGGCCGCAAACGTCGCCCGCGCCGTGTTGGCAAACTACCCGGGACTCGCCTCGACCCACCACAACCTGGCGATGGTACTGATTCGCGCCGAGAACTATGCCGAGTCCGAAGTCCATGCCCGACGCGCGATCAAGCTCTACGCAAACCGGGACGGCAAGGACCGCCTCGACCTCAGCGAAGCCCACAATCTGCTCGGCCTGGTGCTGCTGAATCAGGGCCGCCGGGACGAAGCCGAGCAGGCCTTGCGCCAGGCCATCTCATTGACGCCTTACCTGACGCGCCCGCATTTCAATCTGGCCAAACTGCTCTACGAACGCGGCGACTGGGAGGCGGGCGATCGGGAACTCGACATCGCGCTGCGCTATGACACCGCCGCCATGGCCGAATACCATAGCCGCGAGGGACAGGAAAAGAAACGCCGGATGCAGGCAAAGCCGGGGCAGGGATGAGCAAGCCGCGAACGCGCTTGCGGTGAATGAATCAACCAGTGGTGTCGGTCGGGCGTGAAAACTCGGCGCTGACGGGACGGCGAGCCAGCCGTGGCCCTTGGTACAGCGCGACCATCACGGTCGCAAGCACCGCCAGCCAGTGCGCGCGCCCCATCGCGGCGAACAGGGTAGCGCCCCAGGTCAGGTAGCCCAGCCACCCGGCCAGCATCAGGCTTCCCGTCCACAGCGCTTGGCGTCGATCAACGCAATCCGCCGCCGCACACAGCGCGATTGCCGCCAGCACCAGGGGCAAGGCCACCACCAGATCGACCAGATAGTGCTCGCCCAGCCCCAGTATCGCCAAAACCGTCAGGCACAAAAACGCGCCGGCCCCCAGCCGGCTTGCTAGCCCGAAATTCCTCGCCGCCAGCCACAAGGCAAACACCCAGGCGAAATGCAGCGAGGGCATGCCGTTGCGCGGCGCCGCCAGCGTGACTTCCATCGCCATAGGCGTAGCCACCGAGGCCGGCATGTGGTCCGGAAAGGCAGCGCCGAAGGCATACAGGGGCCCGGTGACCGGATACAGAAAGTAGATCGGAAAACCGATCACCACAATTGCCATGAATACCAGCAGGATGCTGGGCGAAGCATCGCGACGGCGCAGTTGCATGCCAAAGCCGATGGCGATCATCAGCGGCAGCGCGGAATACACCGCAAGCGCCAGTTCGCGCAGTGCCGCCCGTTTCAGCACAAACCCGGCCAGCATCGCGCTCGGATCGAAGCCCAGGGAGCGATCGAAGGCATACGCCAGCGCATCCAGGGTGTAGGGCGCGGCGATCGGCGACAGGGCCAGCAGCGGTCCCGTGGCGAGGACAAACAGCGGTATCGTGCTGCCCGCCATCAGCAGCAACAGCGCATCGCTGCCCTGTGCAACGGCGCGCAAACGCCAGGCCTTCGCCAGCAGGCAGGCCGCGCTGCCCAGCCCCTGGTAATACAAGACCAGGCCGATCAGGCGATGCGCCTGATCGCCATGAAAGCCGAACATCACGGCATGCAGCGCCAGCAGGACCACGCCGACAATGCTGGCGCGCGCGATCTCGCGGGCATCCGGCCGCACCAGCGCATGCATCGCGAACAGCCCGCCCATCGCGTAGAAAAAAAACGGGTAATAAACGTTGGCATTGATGGACAGCAATTCATGCGGCGCCGGCACCCGCCCCGTCAACGCGATGGCCTCCGCCAGCAAAACGACAATGCACGCCGTGACGAAGCTGAGGCGAATCGTGCGCACGGCATCGGGGGATGGAGGCAGGGATTGGGGCGCCAGGCTCATTCGGAGGAAACGGGAGAAGACACGCCGCCAAGTCTAGAGAAATGCTGAACAAGTCGCTACCGTTCGGGCTGAGCAGTGATTTCCTGGCGGGCTTTGCCCGTTCGTCGCCGGCTGCGGAGATCGCAAGCCATCGCCGTAGGCGCGGCGCCGGCCGCACATCAGGTCTCGGCCGGCAGCGACAGGTCGACGTTCGCAGCCGCGTCGCGGCGCCAAAAAGTCGGCGCTGGCGATACGGAGATAGTGAGGTAGACCGGCTTTTCTCGCATGGTTTAGTCAGGGCACACCTTCCGTTTCGCGACAGACAGTGCCAAAACAACGTGCATTCAGGTGCAACAAAAGCGACCTCGGATCGAACCCGGGTGACGGAATTATTCAGAGACCGCTGGCGTCAGCGGAGGTCACCTGCTCATTAGCTTTAGGTCTAACGGAATACGCGCCACAGCAAAAAATGTTGCCGTGATGTAACTCCATGTTCCGTCGACTATTCGCCAAATAGTGCTTATGCCCATTGGGATAGTGCGCTGGCGCCAATGCCAAATAACTCCTTGAACCGTACTCACTTGTGATGCTAGTGTGCCGCCTGTTTCATATATCTGCATGTGTAGCGAGGTGTGAACAGGCCCCGGAACGGACCTGCTCCGGTGTGTAGGCAGCCGACAAAACGAAACACAAAAACTGTAGTAGGGGAGGCAAGCGCCGGGGCCGTTTCCTGTAGGAGACAGGAGCGGGATTCCAAAAAAAGCGTTTGGCGCATCGATAGCTATTTGAAAAAACTTGGGCATGCCGCATGGGGAAACTGGCAGCTTTCAGGACATGTCGGACGATCCGCCGCTGAGCTTGGTGGCCACGCCGGAAGGCGATGGCGCAAGTTCCGACGTCCGGCGCGAACCCGACACCGGCCTCATCGGCTTGGTGATGCTGGCCCGCTTTCACAATATCGCCGCCGACGCTGATCAGCTCGCTCATGATTTCCGCGAGCCGGGCAAGGATTTTTCCATCCCGCAAATATTGCTGGCCGCCAAGCAGCTTGGCCTCAAGGCGCGTCACGTCCGCACCGAGCTATCACGTCTGGAAAAAACCCCGTTGCCTGCACTCGCGGTCGATACCGAAGGCCGCTTTGTGATCCTCGCCCGTGTCCAGGGCAATCCAGGCGAGGAGCAGGTACTGATCCATGACCCGCGTATCGAGCGCCCGCAAGCCATACCCGTCGCCGAGTTTGCCACGCGCTGGAGCGGCGAGCTGATCCTGTTCACCTCGCGCGCCTCGCTTGCCGGCGAACTGGCCAAGTTCGACTTCACCTGGTTCATCCCGGCGGTGGTCAAGTACCGCAAGCTGCTCGGCGAAGTCATGCTGGTGTCTTTTGTGTTGCAAATCTTCGCCCTGATGACGCCGCTGTTCTTTCAGGTGGTGATGGACAAGGTGCTGGTCCATCGCGGCATGACCACGCTGGATGTCATGGCCGTCGGCCTGTTCGTCGTGATCATCTTCGAAGTGGTGCTGTCCGGGGTGCGCAGCTATGTCTTTGCCCACACCACCAGCCGCATCGACGTCGAACTCGGCGCGCGGCTGTTCCGTCATCTGCTCAATCTGCCCCTGGCTTACTTCCAGGCCCGCCGCGTCGGCGACACCGTTGCCCGCGTGCGTGAGCTGGAGAACATCCGTCAGTTCCTCACCGGCAATGCCATCACCCTGGTGCTCGACCTGCTGTTCTCCTTTGTCTTCATCGCCGTCATGCTGCTCTACAGCGGCTGGCTGACGCTGGTGGTGGTGCTTTCCCTGCCGTGCTATGTGATTCTGTCTGTCGGCATCACGCCGCTGTTGCGCGCCCGTCTGCACGAGAAGTTCAACCGTGGCGCCGAGAACCAGGCCTTTCTGGTTGAAACCATCAACGGCATCGACACCGTCAAGGCCATGGCGGTCGAGCCGCAAATGATCCGCCGCTGGGACAACCAGGTGGCCGCCTATGTCTCGGCCGGCTTTCGCACCGCCACGCTGGGCACCCTGGCGCACGAAGGCGTCTCGCTGGTCGGCAAGTTGGTCACGGTCGTCACCCTCTGGCTGGGCGCACGGTTGGTGATGGATGGCAGCCTCAGCGTCGGCCAGTTGATCGCCTTCAATATGCTCGCCGGCCGGGTGGCCACGCCGGTCATGCGTCTGGCGCAACTGTGGACCGACTTCCAGCAAACCGGCATCTCGGTGCAGCGCCTGGGCGACATCCTCAACACTCGCACCGAGCTGGGCAAGTCCAGCGGCCAGGGCGGTCGCAGTGGTTCTACGCTGCCACCACTGGCCGGCAAGATCGAGTTCGACGACCTGGTCTTTCGCTACCGGCCCGACGGCCCCGAAGTGCTGCGCGGCGTCAGCCTTGCCATCGAAGCAGGCGAGGTGATCGGCATCGTCGGCCGTTCCGGCTCGGGCAAGAGCACGCTGACCAAATTGGCCCAGCGTCTTTACTTGCCAGAGCGCGGCCGCGTGCTGGTCGATGGCATCGATCTCGCCATGGCCGACAGCTCCAGCCTGCGCCGCCAGATCGGCGTGGTGCTGCAGGAGAACATGCTGTTCAACCGCAGCATCCGCGACAACATCGCGCTCTCCGACCCCGGCCTGCCGCTGGAAGCCGTGATCGCTGCCGCCAAACTGGCCGGCGCGCATGAATTCATCCTGGAACTGACCGAAGGCTACGACAACCTGGTCGGCGAACACGGCTCGACCCTCTCCGGCGGCCAGCGCCAGCGCATCGCGATTGCCAGGGCGCTGATCGGCAACCCACGCATCCTGATCTTCGACGAAGCTACCAGCGCGCTCGACTACGAGTCGGAACGCATCATCCAGAACAACATGAAGGCCATCTGTCAGGGCCGCACCGTGCTCATCATCGCCCACCGGCTCTCAGCAGTGCGCGACGCCAACCGCATCGTGGTGCTCGATCGCGGTCAGATCGTGGAGCAGGGCAGCCACGCCGAACTGCTGCAACACGAAGCCGGGCACTACTCGCGGTTGCACCGGATGCAGCAGGGGTAGGCGATTATGACAATGCAGATGGTTATTGCGACCAGCACTACTACCAGTGATAAATCGGTTCGCCCTGAGTCCTTCGATTGGCTCAGGACAGGCCCGGTCGAAGGACTGTTCGAAGCGGCGATGGTGGTTCGACAGGCTCACCACGAACGGGAAAAACCAGCTCACCACGAACGGGAAAAACCAGCTCACCACGAACGGAAAAAACCAGCTCACCACGAACGGAAAAAACAAGCTCACCACGAACGGCAACCACCCGTTCACCCTGAGCTTGTCGAAGGGCCCAGGACATACCTTGTCGAAGGGCCCAGGACATACCCTATCGAGGGGCCAGGCGAGGAGATGCAATGAGTTTCTGGGTCTATATCCTCCGCTGTGCCGACGGCAGCTATTACACCGGCCACACAGACAATCTCGAAGGCAGGATCGCTCAACATTCCTCAGGGGCAGTTCGGAGCTGTTATACGTTCAGCCGGCGGCCACTCGAATGCGCATTCTCGCAAGAGTTCGCCTCGCGCGAAGAAGCGCTCGCCTCTGAGCAGCAAATCAAGGGTTGGAGTCGCAAGAAGAAGGAAGCAATGATTCGGGGTGATTGGGCCGAAGTCTCACGTCTGGCCCGTTCCTCAGGTGGCGTTTTCGAAGGACCCACCTCAAGACGAGACGGCCCTTTGAATTGCCCTTCGACAGGCTCAGGGCGAACGAAGTCGGGAGAATCTTCGGCCATTACCCGTCCTTCAACCGTTCGCCCTGAGCCTGTCGAAGGGCCCAGGACAGGCACTGCCGAAGAGGCCAGGGCAAAGCCATGACCCAAACCATAACCCTCCGTCTGCAAGCCGTATTCGACCTCTTGCGGCGCTACGCCACCATCTTCAGCCATGCTTGGAAGGTTCGCAAGGAGCTCGACCCGCCCCAGCGCCTGCCGCACGAGGCCCAGTTCCTGCCGGCTTCGCTGGAGCTGCAGGAAACCCCGGTCTCACCCGCGCCGCGCGTCATTGCCTGGCTGCTGATGAGCTTCGCCTTGCTGGCTTTGCTCTGGGCCATCTTCGGCCGCATGGACGTGGTCGCCACGGCGCACGGCAAGATCGTGCCCAACGAAGGCAGCAAGCTGATCCAGCCGATGGAAACCGCCGTGGTCAAGGCCATTCATGTGATCGACGGCCAGGCCGTCAAGGCCGGTGAGGTACTGGTCGAGCTCGACGCCACCCAGGCCCATGCCGACAGCACGCGCACTACCAACGACCTCGTCACTGCCCGTCTGCAAGCCGCCCGCGCCCGTGCCCTGCTCGCCGCGTTAGCCACAGGCAAGCTGCCGCGCATTGAACGTGCAGAAGACATCGGCGCCGGCATTGGCGTTGAGCGCACTACTCAGGAACAACGCATCCTCGACGGCCAGTACGGCGAATACCAGGCCCGTATCGCGCGCATCGAGGCCGAAATCGCCAAGCGCGAAGCCGAACGCCGCTCCACCCAGGAGATCGTCAAGAAGCTCGAACAAACCGCGCCCATCGCCCGTCAGCGTGCCGAGGACTTCAAGGGCCTGGTGGCGAAAAACTTCATCTCCAAACACGGCTATCTGGAAAAGGAACAGATCCGCATCGAGCAGGAAGCCGACCTCGAAACCGAAAAAAGTCGCCTCAAGGAACTCGCCGCCGCGATTGACGAAGCCAGGAGCCAGCGCAACTCGCTCACCGCCGAAACTCGCCGCACCGCGCTCGACACCCTCAACGAAGCCGAGCAAAAAGCCACCGGCTACGGCCAGGAACTGCTCAAGTCCGACAACCGTGGCCGGCAGATGAGGCTTACCGCGCCGGTCGACGGCACCGTGCAGCAACTGGCCGTGCGCACCGTCGGCGGCGTCGTCACCCTGGCACAGGTACTGATGGTGATCGTGCCCAAAGACGACGCGCTGGAAGTCGAAGCCTTTCTGGAAAACAAGGACATCGGCTTTGTGAATGAAGGCCAAGAGGCCGAAGTCAAGATCGAAACCTTCCCCTTCACCAAGTACGGCACCATCCCCGCCCGCCTCATCCACGTCTCGCACGACGCCATCAACGACGACAAGCGCGGCCTGATCTACTCCACCCGCGCCCGCCTGCAACGCGCCACCGTGCTGGTGGATGGCAAGACTGTGCATCTCTCCGCCGGCATGGCGGTGAGCGTGGAAATCAAGACCGGCAAGCGGCGGGTGATCGAGTACTTCCTGAGTCCGCTGTTGCAGTACGGCAGCGAGAGTTTGCGGGAGCGGTGATGAACGCGAAGAACGTATCCCAGTCAGAATCCGCACTCTGTTCCCGGGTCAAGTCGGCGGCAGGCTGTTCCGGCACTGGGCCATTTCTCCGTCATTCCGGGCTTGACCCGGAATCCAGTGCCTATCCTCCCGATACCGGCATTGCCACCCCGCGAAGCGGAACCCAAGGCATGCCGAGCCGCCGGTGTGACGAGCTCAAGCTGCGCATTTCCGGATGCTTTACGTCAAAAAGTCGGTGCTGGCAATACGGCGGTCACGCATCTTCTGTGGGTGCCGCCATTTCAAGCCGCGTGCAATTCCTCGCGCAATATCCTGCGCAGCGTGCTGACGGTCACCGGCGCATTGTTCTGCGCCAGCGAAGCGGCGAGCGCTTCGTTGATCAGCGTCTGGTAGCCTTTCCCTTCCTGTTCCGCGCGCTGGCGAAAGGCTTCGAGAATCGCGTCGTCCAGATAAATCGTGATGCGCGTCTTGCCGGCTGCGGAGAGCACAGCACCACGTTTGGCCTTCGTCATGTCGTAGTTAGCTTTCATAGCATTTCCTTTCATGGGCGGTGGCCAATCGCGCCGAAATCACTCGAATGGCCGCTCCGCGTTGCGTCCAGCACACCATCAGCACCCGGCCCTGTGCGCCAGTCCCCAGCGTCAGAAAGCGCTGTTCGGCGACCGCATCGGTATCCTCTCGCGTCAGTGCCAAGGGGTCAAACAATACGGGCTCGGCTTCGGCAAACGAAACGCCATGCTTGCTCATATTGGCGGCCGCCTTCTTTGGGTCGAATTCGAAACTCACAGTGCCATGATACATACGAAATATGTATCTCACAAGCGAAGGATTCGCCGTCGGGAATCGTTCGCTGTATCGCCCGATTGCCAAATTCACCAGCAAAGACCAAGACGGTCCCCGTGCTGGTGGATGGCAAGACCGTGAACCTTTCCGCCGGCATAACCGTGAGTGTGGAAATCAAGACTGGCAGGTGCAGGGTGATCGAGTAATTTTTGAGTCCGCTGTTGCAAAACGGCAGCGAGAGTTTACGGGAGCGGTGAAGTCATGGAACGGAAGAACGCAAGGGGCGAAAGCGTGGCCTGAAAAGTCGGCGATGGCGACACGGCGAACTATCGATACTGAATGGAGAGAAACCGTATGAGAAAAGCAGTGAGTAACACTTCGACCCTGTGCTCTCGAATTTCCATGAAACAAATGAGCGGGGAGGGGACTGGCATGCGAGAAATGGTTAGTCTGAAAACTCGGCGCTGGCGATACGGCGAATCGGCGGCGCCAGCCGCCAATCAGGACACATGGAGGAGCGAGGCATGAAGGCAAAATGGATTCGGCAGTTTGCGGCGGCGCTGCTGGTCGCGGTTGCGACGGCGGTATGCGCGCAAAGCGCGCTCGGCAAGGAGGACCCGAAGGCCCGCTTGGCGAAGGCCGAGGCGATGTTTCAGGAACGTTGCAAGAAGGCGGGGGAGTTTATTCATCGCACTGCGGAGAATGTTGAGGGCGTCTTTCTGATGAAGCAGCGGCCCGATCACATCAACTTTGGCGATCAATACCGGATGGATGATCCGTATGGCAATGACTCCGGCGGAGAAACATATATCAAGACGTTCTTTACCGGGTACTACAGAAACTCCTCGCCACCACCGCCCAAAGGCTACCGCTACGTCGAAGCCCTCGATGAGAAAGGCGGCCAACGCTACCGCTACACCGGCTCGATGAAAGCCGTCAGGCGGATGGATGTCACGGCCAAAGGGGTTCAGATGGCGCTGGAGCGCGATCCCAATTTCGACCTCAACATCTACGCCTACGTCCTCGATAAAGTCCCTGCACCAGGCAAGCCCCCCCGCTACGGCGTCACCTACGACGACATTTCCACCCGCGAGGAACGCGACTACTGGATCGCCGGCAGCTCGCTCAAAGTGATCGACCTCCAGACCAACGAAGTCATGGCCGAGCGCATCGGCTACATGATGGATCGCGGGCAGGGCAATACCGGCGGCGGACGGTCGCCGTGGTTGCTCGCCGCGAGGAATGCTTGCCCTGCATTCCGTAGTGCCCCAGGGATACCACCAATTCAGGCCGACCAAACTAGAAGATTTGTCGTGAGAGTCCTCCAACCCACGCCGGAGCAATGACATGAGCGCACCAACCGTAGCCGATTACCTGAAGTATGCAAATCTACAGATGGCCGCTGAGGCCTTTCTCGTTGATATCGATGAGAACGGAAATGCAACCATCAAGAACGATATTCCCAAGGCGCTGACCGAGGGCAACCTTCACGCCTCCAAATTCACCGAAACCGAAGCGACCCAATTCGCCGCCGAATGGGAAGTCGTCGCGCAGATGACGAACACCAAAACCGGCTTCTCCGGCACGCTGTTCAGGAACAGGGACACCCGCGAATACGTCATCAGCTTTCGATCGACCGAATTCGTCGACGACGCCATCCGCGACAGTGCCGCGACCAACACGCTGGAAGTCTTCAATACCGGCTGGGCCTTCGGCCAACTCTCGGACATGGAAGTCTGGTATCAGAGTATCAAGAGCCAGATCGACGGGCCGCTCAACGTCACCGGCTACAGTCTGGGCGGCCACCTCGCCACTGCCTTCAACCGAGTCAAAAGGGTCAGAGTCATTTGACTTTCTGAGCACCTGACATGCCACGCCGCCCACGCATTCTTCTCGCCGATTACCCGCTGCACATCGTGCAACGCGGCATCAATCGTGAGCCGTGCTTCTTCGCCGAGGAGGACTACCAGTGCTACCTCCATTGGCTCGAAGAGGCGGCTCGCGATTGCGGCTGCGCCATCCACGCCTACGTACTGATGACCAACCACGTGCACCTGCTGCTGACTCCGACGACCACGGGCGCGCCAGCGCTGCTGATGCAATCGATGGGCCGGCGCTATGTGCAGTACGCCAATCGCCAGTACCGTCGCACCGGCAGCCTCTGGGAAGGTCGCTACAAGTCAAGCGTGGTTCAGGCAGAAGCCTATCTTCTGGCCTGCATGCGCTACATCGAACTCAACCCGGTGCGCGCTGCAATGGTCACTGATCCCGGCGCTTACCGCTGGTCAAGCTACCGGGCCAACGGCCTGGCCCAGCCCGACGCCCGCCTGACCCCACACCCGATCTACCTTGGGCTGGACGCCGATGGCGCACAGCGTTGCCATGCCTACCGGGCACTATTTCGTCCGCAACTGGATGCGGAGGCGGCCAGCGAAGTTCGCGAGGCACTGAAGTTGGGCATGCCGCTGGGGAATGAGCGGTTTGCGGAAGCGATCTGCGCCCGGCTGGGAATCCGGCGCAATAGCGGCAAGCGGGGGCGTACACCAGGCGACGAACCGGCATCGCGACCAGTGCTGACTGAACAACAGGGATTTGGATTCTGAGAATGGAGGAAGCAACGATGCGAAATGAAAAGCGAAATGTCTCTGACCCCTTTGGCACGCTGACCCCTTTGGCACGGATCGGGTATGGCGGTGAATTAGGTAAAAGTCGGCGCTGGTGGGATGGCGAGTGGAACATAAAAGCGGCTAACGATAAGCAATCAAGGAGAGTGGCATGAGCAGAAAAGACGTATTGATGGCGCACAGTGTCATTCGCATCGCGTTTGCGGTATTGACATTTGGATTCAGCTTGAGCGCCTGTTCATCGACAAGCTGGAAGGAAGAAGTACTGCTGCACGACGGTCGCAAGATCATCGTCGAGCGCACTGTCGAGCGTGCCGGACGGCATGAGACCGGGCAGGAGCCGCCGATCAAGGAGCAGAACTTGGCCTTCACCATGCCGGGCACCACCGAGAACGTCGTTTGGCACGACAAGTTCACCGATGACATCGGCGGTGCCAACTTTCTGCCCATGCTGCTGGAGGTCAGCAAGGATGCGGCCTACTTGGTGGTCCATCCTATGGGCTGCTTGTCGTACAACAAATGGGGCAGGCCCAATCCGCCCTATGTCGTCTTCAGATATCAAGACAACGCATGGGCTCGTGTCCAATTGGCGGAGTTGCCCGGTGAACTCAAGACGCCGAACCTTATCTTCTCCTCTCCGGACCATGAAGCGAAGAAGGCGGGAAAGCCCATTGTTTCGGCGGAGACCATCAGGGCGCTGTATGAGGGTTATCGGCAACCCGAGTACAAGTCCGTTTTGCGGAGTGAATTGCCGAAGACGCGGATCAATGTGATGTGTGAGGAAAGAGTTCTTTATAAGGGTGCTTGGATTCTTCCAAACGATCCGGTTGCTAGAAAGTTTATTGATTCCCAGAAGAAATAAATAAGCACCTATTGCCGTCAGACTAAAAGGAAAAACCAAAGGGGTCAAACCAAAGGGGTCAGAGTCATTTGACTTTCTGAGCATCTGACATGCCACGCCGCCCGCGCATTCTGCTTCCCGACCATCCGCTGCACATCGTGCAACGCGGCATCAATCGCGAGCCGTGCTTCTTCGCCGAGGAGGACTACCAGTGTTACCTCCATTGGCTTGAAGAAGCGGCTCGCGATTGCGGCTGCGCGATTCATGCCTACGTGCTGATGACCAATCATGTCCATTTGCTGCTCACGCCGGCAGTGCCTGGCGCGCCGGCCCGACTGATGCAGTCGCTGGGCCGTCGCTACGTGCAATACGCCAATCGCCAGTACCGACGCACCGGCAGCCTGTGGGAAGGGCGCTACAAGTCCAGCGTGATCCAGGTCGAAAACTATCTAATGGCCTGCATGCGTTACATCGAACTCAATCCGGTGCGTGCCGCGATGGTTGCCGACCCCGGAGACTACCGCTGGTCCAGCTATCGGGCCAACGGCTTGGCCCAGCCCGACGCCCGCCTGACCCCGCATCCGCTCTACCTTGGCCTTGATATCGAACCCGCGTCACGCTGCAGCGCCTACAGGGCACTGTTTCGTCCGCAACTGGATGCCGACGCGGCCAGTGAGGTTCGCGAAGCCCTGAGACTGGGCATGCCGCTAGGCAGCGAGCGCTTTGCCGAAGCCATCTGTGCGCGCTTGGGCATACGGCGCAATACCGGCAAGCGGGGGCGGGTGCCCGGCGACGAATCGGACACGCGACCGGTTCCAACGGAACAACACGGATTTGGATTCTGAGAATGGAGGAAACGACGATGCGAAACGAAAAGCGAAATGTCTCTGACCCCTTTGGGACGCGGCGCAACACCGGCAAACGGGGACGCGCACCGGGCGACGAACGCGAACCGCTACCGGTGCGAATTGAACAACAAGGATTTGGATTCTGAGAATGGAGGAAACAACGATGCGAAATGAAAAGCGAAATGTCTCTGACCCCTTTGGCAGACCCCTTTGGCACCGAAACGAAAAGCGAAATGTCTCTGACCCCTTTGGCACCCTTCACCAGGCGACGAACCGGCATCGCGACCAGTGCTGACTGAACAACAGGGATTTGGATTCTGACAATGGAGGAAGTAATGATGCGAAATGAAAAGCGAAATGTCTCTGACCCCTTTGGTTCGATTCGGGCGCAGCTTATTGCCGGGACGGGAGGTGATGATCATTTGATTGGCTATGGCGGGGGTGTTGAATTGCATAAAAGTCGGCGCTGGTGGGACGGCGAATTGGGCTTTCGAGCGGCTAACGATGTGGCATCGAGGATGGCGGTATGAACGCGAACCATTGGTGGTTGAAACAAATAGCAAAAATTGGATTTCTATTGATGATGGGGGCAAGCATGAGTGCATGCGGGAGCAGCAGTCAAAAATGGAAAGAGGAAGTGCAATTGAGCGATGGTCGAGTCATTGTTGTTGATCGGGAAACAGTTCATGAACGCGGTGGTGACGAATGGGCATCTAACCGAAGCGGCACCAAGCCAAAGGAATATCGAATTCGATTCACTCAACCGGAGGGTTCTGGACAAGTGATCGAATGGCATTCGTCAAAAGAGTCTCCGCAAACATGGCCAGAGATACCTTTGGTTTTCGACGTGGAATCTGGGCAACCCACAGTATTTTCGTTGTTAGCCATTTCGCCGGGTTGCGAAATCTATTCCAAGTATGTTTACCGGAACGGCGCATGGACTGAGCAGTCGCTCTCAGCGCAATTTGAAAGGCGCACGACGAACCTGTTTTTCGGGGATGGAAACAATATGCCATCGGTCGTCAACCTCGACGAGAAGCGCAAGAGAAATTCGGGAAGTGGTTACCGACAAGCACTAAAGCAAGTTGGGCCAACACGCAAAGTGTGCGGTTAGTCAAAGCGATTCGAGCTACAGAGATCAACTGATTTGGAGAACGAACATGCCTACCCCATTTGAATACATGCAAATCGCAACCGGTGTTTACGCCGCATCGGACCGGAACTATGTAGAGCTTCCCACGGGTTGGACTCGAATTGACTGGCAACCCGACAGATGGACGGGTTTCTCCGCAGGCATATACAAAAACGACTTGACAAATGAAATGGTCATCGCGTACACGGGTACCAACGACGGGATTGTAGACCCATTGAACTGGACAGCAGGAATGGGCATCCCCGCGCCGCAGATTTACGACGCGATGGCCTATTACTTTGCGTTCAGGTCGGCATTCCCAACCGCCAATATCACATTCACAGGGCATTCTCTCGGCGGCGGATTGGCCTCGCTCATGGCGGTGCTATTCGACAAACAAGCGACTGTGTTTGATGAGGCTCCGTTTCAGCCTGCGGCCATGAATCCTGCACTACTTCCCTCCTTTGCAGCAGCAATGGCCGCCTCTGGCTATTGGGACAGTTCTTTGGCTATTTATATTGCATCAGGAGGATTACTCGCGCTGTCCAGAGAGTCGAATGTGACGCAGTATTACGTTGAGGGCGAGGTGCTAAACACGATTCGATTCTCGGCGAATACCCTCGTTGGAAGCGATAACCCAATTGCAATGGGTAGTTCAACGGCAGGAATGGTTGACCGGCATTCGATGGCGTTAATGACTGCTTTGCGGAGTTCGCCTTCATTCCTCCTTGCCGCGCAACGCTTGCCGGATTTGGTAACGGAGCTGCTGGACTCCAATTTGTTTGCCACGGATTCACGTAATCCCAACAAAGACGATTTGCTTCGCAAGCTTCTACGCCATCAGTTTGGCGTGTCGGGTGCGATACCCCCTGATGGAATGCTTGAACGCTTTGCGGCGGATATGAACAAGCTCGCCCAACCAAGTGGCCTGACCATGAGTGACGGCAATACATGGAACCCCAGTCTGAACAACCTCAGCAAAGCCCTGACCGCCTTCGCGATGCAGTTCTATTACGAAGACACAGCCAACGCGACGAACGCAAACAAACAACTCTTCACCGACCTCAGTACCGCAAGTATCGGCAGTAGCGGCGTTACCTTCGACATGCACGACGTATCCAAAGATGTCGCAGCGGCAATGGACTCGACCGATCCCAAGGTAAAAATCGATCTGGCCCAAGCCAAGGGTTACAAGTACTTTCAGGCCTACGTCAATGCGAGTTTCACCCCCGCCGAACGCAACCTGATCAACGGCATGCTGCCGATCCTGCGCGACTGGTACGTGCAAGCCGGCACCGACGCGATGAACGTCGTCGACGCCCAGAACCGCAACGCCTTCCTGCTCGGCGGCAGCGGCAACGACGGCCTCGTCGGCGGCACGGGCGCAGACCTTCTTGTCGGCAACGGCGGCACCGATCTGCTGCAAGGCGGACAGGGCAACGACATCCTGCTTGGCGGTGCCGGCAACGACACCTACGTCTATACCACCGGCGACGGCCTCGACATCATTCTCGATAGCGCCGGCCAGAACACTCTCGCGGTTGATGGTGACATTCTTTCCGGTGGTGCCGCTTACGGTGACAATCGCGTGCACCGCAGCGCCGACGGCAAGCATCTCTATGTTGAAAACAACGGCCAGATGCTGATCAACGGCAACATCATCATCGACAAGTACGCCAGCGGCGGCAGCTTCGGTCTCACCATGACGGCTGCGGTTGCCGACGAGAATCCCCAAACCACAGTCGATATCAATGGCGACATCAAGCCCGACGACACCAACGCCGGCGAGGCCGGCATCCAGGCTGTGCGCGCCAACGGGGTGCTTGTCGGCACCGCTCAGCCCTATGAAGACATTCTCGTTGGCACTGCCGCCAACGAGCACATCCGTTCAGGCGAACTCGACGACAACATTGGCGGGCGCGGCGGCAACGACTGGATAGAGGCAGGCGCAGGGCGCGACTATGTCAATGGCGATGAGGGTAACGACCTCATCGAAGGCGGTGCCGGGGCCGACATTCTCGCCGGGGACAATAACGACGACCGGATTTACGGCAACACCAGGATAGACACGGCCACTGCCATTGCCAATGGCAACAACGACACGGGCACTGACCAGAAGGGCGACTGGCTCGCTGGCAACGCTGGCGACGACGTTCTTGTTGCAGGTGCCGACAACGACGTTCTCACCGGCGGAGCCGGGCAAGATCTGTTGATTGCCGGTGCGGGCGACGACTTCATTCTGGGCGATGCCGACTACACACCCCAGTTCATAGTTGAGACCTCCTGGCGCTATAACGAAGGCGACACGGACTGGTATCACACCAGCAATGCGCCTTTTGACTGGAGCGTTACCGCGCAAGGTACCGGCTTCTTGTTCGCTCCCGTCGACGGTCTCGTCAACCCATCGGGTGGTGGTGCCGACGCGATTTATGCCGGCAAAGGCAAAGACTATGCATGGGGTGGTGCTGGCAACGATGTGATATTCGGCGAGGATGGCAATGACACCCTGATGGGCGAAGAGGGCAACGATATCCTGCTGGGTGGGAATGGAATGGATTACCTCTATGGCGACAATTCCACACAGTCATTGGCAGGGGATGACTATCTCGACGGCGGCGACGATATTGATCATATCTGGGGCATGGCCGGCAACGACATCATTATCGGGGGCAAGGGAAACGACATCATTTATGGTGGCACGGGTCGCGACACTTACCTGTTCAATATGGGCGATGGTGTGGACGAGATTTACGACGACGACACCGGCGCCGAGAAGAGCATCCTCGTCTTCGGCGAAGGGTTCGACAAGGACAGCATTACATTGCGCAAAGGATCTTTGTTGCTTGACATGGGTAATGGCGACGCCATCCACATCGAGAACTTCGATCCCGACAATCCCCTGGGAACGCAAAGCTTCTCCAGTTTCCAGTTCGCCGACGGCTCCAGCCTGACATGGGAAGGCCTGTTGGAACGCGGCTTCGATCTCGACGGCACTGAAGGCAACGACACGATCATCGGCACCGGCGTGCTGGACAGAATCGATGGCAAAGGCGGCGACGACATCATTGCGGGCCTGGACGGCGACGACATCCTCATCGGTGGCACCGGTATGGACAACATGCTGGGCGGGCTGGGCAACGACACCTATGTGTTTAACGCCGGTGACGGCACCACCCTTGCCAGCGATAGCGAACTGGTGGTGGATGGCTTGCACGACGAAGGCGGCGACGACACCGTGCGTTTCACTGCCAGTGTCGATCCGGCCAACCTGAACATCAGCGACGCCGGCAATGGCGACTTGCGCATCGACTACCAGCTCTTCGGCCAGCCGATCGACCGGCTGCTGATCGAAGGCGGGCAGGCGCGCAGCATCGAGCACTTCCAGATCACCCCTGCCGGCGGCGTGGAGCAGACCCTGGACTACGAAGCGTTTATCGGCGCCTATGCCACGGGCAGCTTTAGCGCGACAGATGCCGAGGGCATCCGCCATGTGGCCGGCGGCAAGAGCAACGATCTGCTGCTAGTTGCCGAAGACAACGCCGTGGTGTCGGCCGGGCAGGGCAACGACACGCTGTACCTGTCGGGCAACAACGCCCAGGTGCTGGCCTATCGCGGCGACGGCAGCGACAGCCTGAGGGTCTGGGGCGCCAACGCCACGCTGCGTTTTGCGGATCAGAGCGTGGATGAGATCACGCTGCGCCGCGAGGGCGACAGCCTGGTGTTGAGCAATGCCGCGGACGATCACTTTAGCGTGGGCGGCTGGCTGGCCGACGACGGCCTGAACGCCGGAGTACAGACCATCGAGTTTGCCGATGCGGCCTGGAACGGCGACGCCATTCGCGCGCAGCTCATCGCCGGGACGGCGGGGGATGATCATTTGATCGGGTATGCCAGCGGCGACACGATCAATGCGGGCGAAGGTAACGACACCATCGAAGGGCGGGGCGGTGATGATCAGTTGGATGGAGGCGCCGGCGACGACGTGCTGCTGGGCGGTGACGGTGCGGATACGCTGAGCGGCGGAACAGGAACGGATGTGTATGTTTTTGCGCCGGGCAGCGGCGCCGACACCGTTATCGACGGCGGTGAGGAGACGAATGTGCTGCGCTTTGAATCGTGGCAAACCCCGACCGATCTGCGTGCCGTACGGGATGGCGATGATCTGAAACTGCTGGTCAAGGGCACGGCGGACAGCGTGCGCCTCAAGGATTACTACACGGGGCCGGCGCAAAACTGGAGTGTGGATTTCGACGGTGCTGGCGCGGTGACGGTTGAAGATATTGTTGCCCAGCCGGATGCGGCAGAAAGCGCGATCAACGCCTTGTGGAGCGACACCAAAGCAGATGTCATTGAGAAGCAGACTTGGTTCCGGGAAGAGTTCCCCAGCACCTATATACCGGCGCTTGGCGGGTGGATTGGTTGGCGGAATCTGGGCAATCTCAGCTTCGAGGACCCTGCGCTTCCCCAGCCGTGGACCAGTGTCTCGCATCAGGTCACCACCACCGTCTTTCGTACGATGACGGGAGAGTTCGTTTCCAGCAGTCAAGCCGTCGAGAATATGCAGCAGGTGCTGAGCTGGGGGTCTGGCGGCGCCGATCCGGCGCGCAGGGTGTATCACTATGAAGTCAGCCGGATCGAAAGCGACGACGCTCTGATCTCGAACGACTATCAGGGGCGGGATGAGATCACCTACGGTGCCGCGATCGCGAACCTGGTATGGGAAAGCCAGTTGTTCAACCATCAGCAGTCGATCCGGGATACGAGCGGATTCGTCACCGACGAATTTGGCAACGCGACCGGGATTGTTCAGTACTCCTATGATCTGACCACATACAACCGGGCTGGCTGGGTGCAAAGCTACAGCGAAGACACCACGGGTTGGACGGCCTCCGTCAACACGCTGGTGGGCAACCAGGTCGCCGTGAACTACCGCCAGACCAACATCTATCAGCCACTGATCGCCGAGATCATTGGCGGTGACGGCGACAACGAGATCCACGCCAACAGCATCGCCACCGAGTTCGTCGATGGCGGGGCGGGCAACGACACGATCCATGGCAGTGGCGGCACGTGGGGCTATGGCGATGTTCTCTATGGCAACGCGGGAGATGACGTGATTTACGGCGATGGCTCGGTCATGGCCGGGGGCGACGGCAATGACCGACTTGTCGGTGGCTACGGTGCTGACCGCTACCGGGTACTGTCAGCCGACGAGACAGGCGGTGATCTCATTGAGGACCGCGGCGACAACGCGGAAGGGTTTCTCGCCTGGTACTACGAGCAGCAGGGGATTTCTGACTACCAGAATTACGTGCCACATGGCGAGGAATGGAATCTTTGGGGTAACGAGGGTGGCACGTTTGGCTCGCTGGAAGAAGCCGCGACCTGGCTCGTCGAGAACTATCCCGAATTGACGGTAGACCAGGCACTGGCCTCCGGCGCCTTGGAGTATTCGCCGCCGCAAGGACCGCTGGAAGCTCCGTTGATCGGAACCGGCTTGGATTTTCGTCTATTGGGCAATGTCGGATTTGCGCCCCAGGATGTCGTGGAACTGCCCGAGGGGATTACTCGCGCCGAGCTTTCGTTCGCCTGGGGAATGCACGAAGACGGTAGCGGCAAGCAGCGCGCGACATTGGATGTGGCCTGGCACGGCGCAACGAAATTGCGCATCGTCATGCCGCGGGTGGACGATCCAATCGGCTACGGCATCGAGTATTTGCGGCTAGCCGACAACTCGCTGTTGTTTATGATGGAGATGGTCGACCTGGCACCACCGATGCCGGACCTGGGCGACGGTAGCTTGCTCGGAAACGGAGAGGCGAATGTGCTGACGGCGGGCGCGGACGGCGGCCACCTGTTCGGCATGAGCGGCAACGACACACTGCTCGGCGGCGGCGGAAACGATTTCCTCGATGGCGGTCACGGCGACGATCTGTTGGCCGGAGGCGCCGGCAACGATGTCTATGTGTTCCGCTTCAACGATGGGCAGGATCGGATCAGCGATGCCGATGCCACTGCAGGTAATTTCGATACCGTGCTGTTTGCCACCGGCATCAAAGTCCATGATTTGCTCGTCTACCGATCGGGCACGGATCTCGTGTTCACGATCAGCCAGCCCGGCGCAAACGACAGCCTGACGATTTCCCGCTGGTTCGAGGGCGATGCCCACAAGATCGAGCAAGTGCAGTTTCTGGACGGCACCACGTGGGATGTCGATTATTTGATCGCCCGCACCGCGATTCTTCTCGGCAGTGGCGATGACCTCTACAACGGGACATTTGCCAATGAATACATTGAAGGCCTCGCGGGCGACGATTTTATTCGTGCCGGGGATGGCAACGACATTATCCGCGGTGGAGACGGCAATGATTTCCTGGTCGGCGGCGCCGGTGACGATGTGCTGCAAGGCGACCTAGGTGACGATTATCTGGCGGGCGGGAGCGGGGACGACGTCTACTTGTTCAGTCGAGGCGGAGGACACGACCTGATTTCGCAGGACGAATTCATGAATAATGCGGGGCCGACTGATATCGATGTAGTTCGCTTCGACATGGGCATCAAACCAGAGGACGTTGTGGTGACCCTGGGTGAAAGCAGCCTGAGCCTGAGCGTTGGCAATAGCGGCGACATTGTGACGCTGGAAAACTGGCGTGATTCCTCGAACAGGATTGCGTATGTCCAGTTCCAGGACGGCACAAGTTGGGATGGTGCCACCTTGATGTCACGCGTGGCAGGCATTGTCGGTACCAGTGAGGGGGATTATCTGGCTGGCACGGAACGCGACGACTTGATCTTCGGCTTGGAAGGAGATGATTACCTCGACGGCGATATCGGCAACGATACCCTGCGGGGAGGAGCCGGTTACGACGAGATCGTCGGCGGGCCGGGAAACGATGTGTTCCTGTTCGGGCGAGACGATGGCCACGACTATCTTTATGTCGGCGACGAGGACGACGGGCAGGCCGTGGAGAACATGGACGTCATTCGCTTCGACGCGGATGTTGCGCCCGAAGATGTTGCCGTTTCCTTTGGGCCGGACGGTCTTGTTGTGTCCATCGTCGGCACTGACGACAGCATGACCATCGAAGACTGGCAGTCTCCCTGGGGTGTCGCCTTATCCGGAATCGAGTTCGGAAATGGCGTGGTCTGGGACGAGGAAACCCTTCTTGACATGACTACAGAAGTGATCGGCACCGACGACGGCGACTACTTGCTCGGCACTCGCCGCGACAATCTGATCATGGGTCTTGCAGGGGGCGACTATATTGACGGCGGTGCCGGGAACGACACTCTTGTCGGCGGTTCGGGCAGCGATGCCTATTTTGTGGATGCCGGCAGCGGTCACGATGTCATCGTCGAAGTCCCCGACGACGGAGGCGAGTGGGACTCCCTCGAGTTCGGGGCGGCGATTGCACCGGAGCAGTTGCGGTTTGATCGCTATGCCGGAGATGGAAACGATCTGCTGATCTCGGTGAATGGTACCGATACCAGCATCCGAATCGACGACTGGTTTGCCGCGGCGGCGTCAAGAATTGAAGGATTCAATTTCTGGAATGATTTCAGCGAGTGGGATTCCGACCAGATCGAAGCCGCCATCTGGGCGAACAACTCGGCTCCGGTATTTGTCGCGGAAAACCTCAATGCCTTGACGGGCGAGACATTCAGCCACTTGCTTGGGGAATCCATGCTGACCGATCCGGATGGCGACCGCCTGACCTACTCGGCGACGCTGGCCGACGGCAGCCCTTTGCCGGATTGGCTCGTGCTTGACGCCGCGACCGGCAGCTTGAACGGTACACCGCCCAATGATGCGGCCGGCAGCCTAAGCTTGCGGGTCACAGCCGCCGACATGGCGGGGGCGACTGCGGACGGTATCTTCAGCGTCACGGTGGCCAGCAGCAATCAGGCGCCCGTGTTGGTCGCCGCCATGGGGGATCGGTCGGCGACGCAGGACTTAGCATTTTCCTGGACGGTGCCAGCCGGCAGCTTTGCCGACAGCGACGTCGGCGACAGCCTGAGTTTTACTGCCACGCGGGCCGACGGGACGGCCCTGCCGGCCTGGCTGACTTTCAACGCGGCAACCCGGACTTTCAGCGGCACGCCGGATGCTAGTGCGACTGGCATGGTGACGCTGCGGGTGACCGCAACCGACAACGGCGGGCTGACCGCGCGGGGTGACTTCAGCCTCGCGGTGGGACAGCATTTGCACGGCACCGGCAGCAGTGACACGCTTGATTACTCGGCAAGCAACTTTGTCGGAGTAACGCTGATCGACGGCGGGGCGGGCAACGACACCATCACCGGCAGCGCTGGGGACGACATCATTGTCGGCGGTGTCGGCTCGGACAACCTCAAGGGTGGAACGGGCGACGATACCTTCCTGATTGAAGGCACCGATATAGGCTACGACCGCTTCGAAGGCGGCGAGGGTTTCGACATCATCCAGGGCAGCAGCGGCGACGACACGATACGCATGTATCAATTCACCGGCGCGGCAACGGTGGAGAAGATCGACGGCGGTGGCGGATACGACATCATCGCCGGCACGTCCAGCAGCGACACTCTCGACTTCTCCGCCACCGAACTGGTCGGCATCGCCCTGATCGACGGTGGTGCTGGCAACGACACCGTCACCGGCAGCGCCGGCGACGACATCATTGTCGGCGGGGTGGGCTCGGACAACCTCAAGGGCGGAGACGGTGACGATAGCTTCCTGATCGAAGGCACCGACACCGGCTACGACCGCTTCGAAGGCGGCGAGGGTTTCGACATCATCCAGGGCAGCAGCGGCGACGACACCATTCGCCTTTACCAATTCACCGGTACGGCGACGGTGGAGAAGATCGACGGTGGTAGCGGCGTTAACTTCATCGCCGGCACTGGCAGCAGCGACACGCTGGACTTCTCCGGCACCGAACTGGTCGGCATCGCCCTGATCGACGGCGGCAAC
>JAIPCT010000075.1 GCA_021738065.1 Burkholderiaceae bacterium | reverse complement strand
CCCGATCAAGGACCGCTACGCGAAGAAAACCGAGGCGCGCAAGTTGATTGACATCATGGCGGATGCTGACGTCTTCCTCGGCCTTTCGGCCGGCGGCGTGGTGAAGCCGGAGATGGTGGCGAAGATGGCGCCCAATCCGCTGATTCTGGCGCTGGCCAATCCGACGCCGGAAATCCTGCCCGAGGAAGTCAAGAGCGTGCGCCCGGACGCGATCATCGCCACCGGCCGCTCCGACTACCCGAACCAGGTCAACAACGTGCTGTGCTTTCCCTTCATTTTCCGCGGTGCGCTGGACGCAGGCGCGACCACCATCACCGAGGAGATGAAGCTGGCAGCGGTTGTCGCAATCGCCGAACTGGCCCGCGCCGAAGCCTCGGATATCGTGGCCATGGCCTACGGCGGCGAGGCGCTGGCCTTCGGTCGCGAGTACCTGATCCCGCGGCCCTTCGATCCGCGCCTGATCGTCAAGATCGCGCCGGCGGTAGCCAAGGCGGCCGAAGAGTCGGGCGTGGCGACGCGGCCGATTGCCGACTTCGATGCCTACCGCGAAAAGCTCAACAGCTTCGTCTATCACTCCGGCTTCGTCATGAAGCCGGTGTTCTCGGCGGCGAAGCAGGCGCCGCGCCGCGTGATCTATTGCGAAGGCGAGGACGAGCGGGTGCTGCGCGCGGTGCAGGCGGTGCTCGACGAAGGTCTGGCGAAGCCGGTGCTGATCGGCCGCCCCGAGGTGATCGACATGCGTATCGAAAAAGCCGGCCTGCGCGTGGTCGCCGGGCGCGATTTCGAAGTGGTGAATCCGGATTCCGATCCGCGCTACAAGGAATTGTGGCAGGGCTATCACGACATCATGGGGCGCCAGGGTGTGACGCCGGAATGGGCCAAGCGCGGCTTGCGCACCGACACCACGCTGATCGGCACCATGCTGCTCAAGACCGGCTACGTCGATGCCATGCTGTGCGGCGTGGTCGGCCGCCACGCCCAGCACCTCAAGCACATCAGCGACGTCATCGGCCTTGAACGGGAGGCGCATTGCTTCGCCGCGATGAACATGCTGCTCTTGCCCAAACACACGCTGTTCGTCTGCGACACTTATGTCAATGAAGAGCCTTCCGCCGAGCAGCTGGCCGAGATCACCCTGATGGCGGCCAAGGAAGTGCGCCGTTTCGGCCTTGAACCCAAGGTAGCGCTGCTCTCGCACTCCAACTTCGGCAGTCTGCGCTCGGCTTCGGCGCTGAAGATGGCCGCTGCCCGGCGCCTGATCGAGGAGCTCGCGCCCGAGCTGGAAGTCGACGGCGAAATGCACGGCGACGCCGCCCTGTTGCAGAGCATCCGCGACAAGCTGTTTCCCGATTGCCGCCTCAAGGGCGAGGCGAATTTGCTGATCATGCCCAATGTCGATGCCGCCAACATTTCCTTCAACCTGATCAAGGCCACCTCGGGCGACGGCATCACGGTCGGCCCGGTACTGCTCGGCGCCGCCAAGCCGGTACACATTTTGACGGCGACTGCTACAGTACGGCGTCTGGTTAACATGACTGCGCTGGCAGTCGTCGACGCCAACCATCTGCAATCTTGTGTATAAACTTACTGCGCGCGCCGGATCGGGGTTTGGGCGGCTAAGTTGTCAAATGCGGCTATCCTCATGTACATGAGCGTACATTCCGGTAGCTGCACTCCGGCCGCACCCCGCTGCGGCCTGCGGCTACGCCCCGAAGGAAGTCCCCTTTGGGGACAGTTTCTAAACAAGATTTGAAAGGCTGAACCATGACCCATGCGATCCGTTTTCATGAAGCCGGCGGGCCCGAAGTGCTGCGCTGGGAAGAAGTTCCCGAAGGGACGCAGGGCGCTGGCGTTGGCGACACGGCGCCCAACGAGGCGCGCGTGCGGCATCACGCCGTCGGCCTCAATTACATCGACATCTATCACCGCACCGGCGCTTACCCGGCGCCGCTGCCCTCGGGTATCGGCCTCGAAGCCGCCGGCGTGGTCGAGGCGGTGGGCAGTGCCGTCACCGAGCTGAAAGTCGGCGATCGCGTGGCCTATGCCGGCGGCCCGATCGGCGCCTACGCCGAACTGCGCAACATGCCGGCCGACCGTCTGGTCAAGCTGCCCGACGCCATCGATTTCAAGACCGGCGCGGCGATGATGCTGCAAGGCATGACCGCGCAATACCTGCTGCGTCGCACCTGCAAGGTCGAGGCTGGCGACACCATCCTGATCCATGCCGCCGCCGGCGGCGTCGGCCTGATCGTCTGCCAGTGGGCCAAGCTGCTGGGCGCCACGGTGATCGGCACCGTCGGCACCGATGAAAAAGCCGCATTGGCGAAAGCCCACGGCTGCGACCACACCATCATCTACACCCGCGAGAACTTTACCGAGCGGGTCAAGGAAATCACCGGCGGCAAGGGTGTGCGCGTGGTGTATGACTCGATCGGCAAGGACACGTTCATGGGCTCGCTCGAGTGTCTGCAGCCGCTGGGCCTGCTGGCGCTGTTCGGCGCCGCCTCCGGCCCGGTGCCGCCCTTCGATCTCGGCCTGCTGGCCAAGATGGGTTCGCTGTTCATCACCCGGCCCACGCTGTTCGTCTACACCGCGCAGCGCAAGGACCTCGTCGCCATCTCCGGCGAACTATTCGATGTCGTCGGCTCCGGCAAGGTCAAGATCGAAGTCAACCAGACCTATGCGCTGAAGGATGCGGCGCAGGCGCAGACCGACCTGGTGGCGCGCAAGACCACCGGTTCGACGGTGCTGCTGCCGTAGCAACCTAAACCCAGGTCGATGTCAAAATCTTTAACCACGGCGAACACGGCGGCACGGCGAAGACCGCAAGCAGTACTCAATCATTTGCTTCGCGCCGTGTCGCCGTGCCCGCCGTGGTGAATGCCTTTCGGTCCTAGCCCAATGGAATCTTTTCTCATAGCCAACCCCAAAGGCGGCGTCGGCAAGACCACGCTGGCGACCAATCTGGCGGGCTACTTCGCGCGGCAGGGCCAGCGCGTCATGCTCGGCGACATCGACCGCCAGCAGTCCTCGCGCGAATGGCTCAAGCTGCGCTCGCCGGCGCTGCCGCATATCGCGACCTGGGATATCGAACCGGACAAGCCGGCGCGGCCACCGAAAGGCACCAGTCACGTGGTGCTCGACACCCCGGCGGGACTGCACGGAAAGAAGCTGGCCCAGGTGTTGAAATTGGTGCGGCGCGTGATCGTGCCGCTGCAACCTTCGATTTTCGACATCCTCGCCACGCGCCAATTTCTCGACCGGCTGTTCGAGGAAAAGGAGATTCGCAAGCACGAGGCCTTTGTCGCCATCGTCGCCATGCGTGTCGATGCGCGCACCCGCGCCGCGGGCGAACTCGAACGCTTCCTCGAGGACACCGGCCTGCCGGTGGTGGCGCATCTGCGCGATACCCAGAACTACGTGCAGGCCGCGGCCCACGGCATGAGCATTTTTGAACTCTCGCCCAGCCGCATCGAGAAAGACCTTGAGCAGTGGCAGCCGCTGCTCGATTGGGTGCGACAGCCGGTTTGAGCGGATGCGGCGGTCGCGCCGGATGGCGCCTGTCGATGTGGAAGCAACATCAAGCATTTCGATTCAGACTTGGGTGCTTCCAAGCCGTTTTCAGAAAAGTGCAACCGGTATATTCGCCGGTTACTGCTCCAAATTCTGCTTAAACGAATCGCCTCATCCAGTTTTTCGGGTAGATTGAAGACTGCTAATAATTGCCAGGCACGTAGGGGTGTTTCGATGAGCAAACCTCGGAGACTTGGCGCGAGCAGAAGGAGGGAGAACCATGCCTGCAAATACGATTGGCTTCCATGTCAAGAATGGAAGAGACATACTCATCGCGTCAACCATCACGGATAGTCGGTTTTCGTCCATCAACAGAACGTCGCTTGCGCAAAAGTTCATCACACTAATTACTCTGGCGTTGCTGCTGGTTTCGGTATCAGCCAATGCGCAGCAAACGCCACTACAGCCGCTGCGCATGGCCTTGATACCCTACCTCTCGCCGAATGTACTGGTGCCGCTGTTTCAGCCCTTGGCCAAACATTTTGAAAAGGACATGGGTCGACCGGTCGAACTCTACTCGGCGCCGAATATTCGCACGCACATCGAGCGCATTCTCAAGCCGGATTACGACATCATTTTTACCGCTCCACATATGGGACGCCTGTCTCAACTGGATGCCGACTATGTCCCCATTGGCAGTTTCGAATTGCCGCTCACTGGCGTGATTACGGTCAAGAAAGATGGCCCCGTCAAATCCGTCGCGCAATTAAAGGGGCGTACCGTCGCCATCAACGACCGACTGGTACTCAATTCGATACTGACCCTGCAAGAACTTGAAAAACGGGGCGTCGGCCTTGCCGACATGAACATCGTCGCGGCGGCGTCGCAGAATTCAGCCATCCTGTCCGTGGTTGCCGGCGATGTCGATGCGGCAATCACCGTTAACTTTGCGCTGGGACAGGTTCCCAAGAACCAGCTCGAGCGGGTGCATGTGCTTTTTCAAACTGACCCAACGCCCTCCATGCCCAGCACGCTGATTCTGGTGCACCCCTCGATGTCGCCGCAGGATCGATCCCGACTGGAAAACTCGCTACAGGAGTTTGCCCGAACCGTTGAAGGAAAACAGTTCCTGGTTTCCAGCAGCTACAAGAACGTCGTACCGATCAACCCCGCACACCTGACAAACCTCGATATCTACCTGCCGGAATTGCGGCGCCTGCTGGCGATCAAGCCGGGATCGTGATTCGATGAATTTGCGTTTGCCATCCCTGTCCCTGCGCTGGAAACTCGTCCTTGGCAGTGCACTGATCGAAATCGTGATGTTGACCGCACTGGTGGTCAACAACGTGCGGCTTATCGAAACCAGCCTGCAGGAACAGGTTGCCGTTCGACTGCACGAACTGTCGGTGCTGCTCAACGCCTCGATCGCACCGGCAATGGCGGTGCTGGACTATGGTCCGATTCAGGGAGTGTTCAGCGAGAACCGGCGCAATGAAGGCATTGTTTACTTCGTCCTGCTTGACAAGAGCGGCCGGCGGCTGGTCAGCGACGGCTGGCCCAGGGACGAGCCTCTTCCCGCAGTTCAGGATCATGTCGACGTCGACAGCAGCGTGCAGCGCTTTGATACCGAAATCCCGATCGGGATTGGCGAGCAGTCCTATGGCTGGCTCCAGTTTGGGCTCTCGACCAAGTTCCTTCACCAAGCCCGTGAAAACCTTCTGCGGCAAAGCATTCTTATAGCCTTGATCGAGATCCTGCTGTCCATCGTTCTGTTGCTGCTGCTCGGCGTCTGGCTGACACGACACCTCTCGAAACTTGAAAATGCGAGTCTCGCGGTCGCCAAAGGCGATTTCGACGTTGCGGTGAAAGTCAATAGCGAAGACGAAATTGGTCGAGTTGGTCAAGCTTTTAACCGAATGACGCAGGAAATCAAGCAACGAATGTCGGAATTGAGCCGCAGCGAGATGCGTTTTCGCAGCCTGACCGAGCTTTCGGCGGATTGGTACTGGGAACAGGATGCCGAACTTCGCTTCACGGATTTTCAAGGAGGGGTTCCGGGCCAGTCAGTTTGGATGATGAAAAGGCTCATTGGCAAAAAACGCTGGGAGCTCGACAACATCCAACTATTGGACGACAACCGGGACACGCATAGAGCAGTACTGGAAGCGCACCGGCCATTTCGCGATCTGGAGTATTCCTCAACGGATGGGAAAGGTGAAACCATGTTCATTTCCATCAGTGGTACGCCATTCCATGACGCAGTCGGCAAATTTTTAGGCTATCGCGGAATCGCCAAGAACATCACCAAACGCAAGCAAGTCGAAAGTGCGCTGATTCGCAGCGAAAGGGTTCTGCGCCTTTCCCAGCAAGCGGCCAGCATCGGCAGCTATGTCATTGACCTGAAAAGCGGTAGCTGGGAAAGCTCGCGGAAATTTGATGAAATTCTGGGAGTTGGCACAGACTTCGCGAGGAATATTTCGTCCTGGCGAGACCTGCTCCATCCCGATGACCGGGAGCGCGTGCTTGAACAATTCCAGGCAAGTGTTGCCAACGCAACTGCATTTACACGCGAATACAGAATCACCCGACCACTGGATGGCAAGACGCGATGGGTAGAGACCTGGGGCGACTTTGAACGTGACAACACTGGCAAACCGGTGCTTCAGATCGGCGCGATGCAGGACATCACCGAGCGCAAGAAAGCCGCCGAGGAAATCGAACAGCTGGCCTTCTATGACCCGCTAACCGGTCTGCCCAATCGCCGGCTGCTACAGGATCGATTGCAACATGCACTGGCCAATTGCGTTCGCCGACACAGTTGTGCCGCCGTACTGCTATTTGACATGGACGATTTCAAAACCCTCAACGACACACTGGGACACGATGTGGGCGATCAGTTTCTGGCCGAGGTGGCGTCACGCATGGCGTCCTGCATTCGCGAAGGCGACACGGTAGCGCGTCTCGGCGGCGATGAGTTCGTCGTCATACTTGAGAACATGGAACTTGATCCCGCGGTAGCGATGCAAGTGGAAGCCGTGGCGCGCAAGATCCAGATAAAGCTGGATCTGCCGTTTCTGCTCCAGCTGGCGACCGTTGCAGGAGAACAAAGTTCTCGCAATTATCACTGTACTGCCAGTATCGGCATTGCACTGTTCAGCGACAACTCGCTTTCCGTTGAGGAACTGATGAAGCGGGCCGATACCGCCATGTACGAAGCCAAAGCCGCAGGGCGCAACACCTTGCGTTTTTTCGACCCGGAAATGCAGGCGACAATCAATGCCCGCGCAGCGATGGACAGCGATCTGCGTGCCGCCGTGCGCAACGACGAGTTTCTGTTGCATTACCAGCCGCAAGTTAACCAGCGGCGCGAAGTCATCGGCGCCGAGGCTCTGGTGCGCTGGCAGCATCCCTCCCGAGGCTTGATTCAGCCCAACGACTTTATTCCACTGGCCGAGGACACAGGGTTGATCGTGGCCATCGGCAACTGGGTGCTCGAGGCAGCCTGCAAACAGCTGGTCATTTGGGCGGCACAACCCAGGCTGGCACAACTGAGTCTCGCGGTGAATGTCAGCGCCCGCCAGTTTCGACACCCGGCATTCGTGCCGCGAATACTGACACTGATTGCCGAAACCGGCGCCAATCCGACACTCCTGAAACTCGAGCTGACAGAAAGTCTGTTGATCGACAACATTGAAATCGTCACGGAAAAAATGATCGCACTCAAAGCGCATGGCGTGTGTTTCTCGCTGGATGACTTTGGTACCGGCTACTCATCGCTTTCCTACCTCAAGCGTCTTCCGCTGGATCAATTGAAGATCGATCGCGCTTTTGTACGCGACGTACTGACCGACGCCAATGATGCGGCAATCGCCAGAACCATTGTCGACCTGGCCCGCAACCTCGGCCTGGGCGTGATCGCCGAAGGCGTTGAAACGGACGCGCAATGGGACTTTTTAACAAGCTCGGGTTGCGACGCTTTTCAGGGCTACTTTTTCAGCCGGCCATTGCCTGTTTCCAGCTTCGATGAATTTTCGCTGAAGACATAGTTGCTCACAACATTGAACAGCCGGCAAGGTGTACGGCTGCGTTCACATAGCGCTGTTTGTCGCAAACTGGCCCGTCATTCCAAGGTTCACAGGAAAACCCGTGCGCTGTTGAATTCTTTGCCGTATCACCAGCGCCGACATTCGCGGCCCCCTCTCCAGCATCCGCCCACGGAAAATCCGCCGGCTCGGTCGGAGCCATGGGGGTTAAAATCACCGGGCCATGTCTGCCTCCTCATCCGCGCCTCAATTCGTTCATCTCCGCCTGCACAGCGAGTATTCGATCACCGATGGCCTGACGCGCATCGATGATGCCGTTACGGCGGCGGCGGCGGACAAGCAGCCCGCGCTGGCCATCACCGATCTGGCCAATCTGTTCGGCATGGTCAAGTTCTACAGCGCCGCCCGCGGCAAGGGCGTCAAGCCCATCATCGGCTGCGATGTCTGGATCGGCGGCGAAGACAGCGGCGACAAGCACGACGGGCCGACGCGCCTGCTGCTGCTGGCGAAAAACCATGGCGGTTACCTGCGTTTGTGCGAACTGATTTCCGCCGCCTATCTGGCGCCGCGCCGCCATGGCCGTGCCGAGATCAGCCGCAGCCAACTTGGCGTGGGCGACAACAGCGGCCTGATCGCGCTGTCGGGCGGGCCGCTGGGCGACATCGGTCAATTGCTGACGGCAGGCAAGCTGGATCAGGCCTCGGTGCGCGCCCAGGCCTGGGCGCAGCTGTTTCCCGCCGCCTATTACATCGAGGTGCAGCGCCCCAACGGCCGCGCGAGCGCAGCGGACGAAGTGCTGGTCGCCGCCAGCGTCGATATGGCGGCGCGCCTGGGCTTGCCGGTGGTGGCCACGCATCCGATACAGTTCCTCCAGGCCGACGACTACAAGGCCCACGAGGCGCGGGTCTGCATCGCCGACGGCTATGTGCTGGGGGACACGCGGCGGCCCAAGCGCTATAGCGCGGAGCAGTACTTCAAGAGCCAGGCCGAGATGGCCGAGCTGTTCGCCGATCTGCCCGAGGCCTTGCAGAACTCGGTGGAAATCGCGCGCCGCTGCAATCTCTCCATTGAACTGGGCAAGAGCCGCCTGCCGGATTTCCCGACACCCGCCGGCGAGCCGCTGGAGGAATTTCTTGCCAGTGAGTCGCATGCCGGACTGGAGCGTCGCCTCGAGTTGCTCTACGCCGACGCCGCCGAGCGCGACAAACAGCGGCCGGTCTATGTCGCGCGGCTTGATTTCGAGGTCGACACGATTATCCAGATGGGATTCCCCGGCTACTTCCTGATCGTCGCCGATTTCATCAACTGGGCCAAGCACAACGGTGTGCCGGTGGGTCCCGGACGCGGCTCGGGCGCTGGCTCGCTGGTGGCCTACAGCCTCGGCATCACCGACCTCGATCCGCTGCGCTACGAGCTGCTGTTCGAGCGCTTCCTCAATCCGGACCGCGTTTCGATGCCCGACTTCGACATCGATTTCTGCCAGGAAGGCCGCGACCGGGTCATCGACTACGTCAAGAAAAAGTACGGCGCGCATGCCGTGTCGCAGATCGTCACCTTCGGCACCATGGCGGCCAAGGCGGTGATTCGCGATGTCGGCCGCGTGCTCGACCTGGGCTTCAACTTCGTCGACCAGTTCGCCAAGCTGATTCCCAACGAGTTGGGCATCACGCTCAAGGATGCGCTGGAGAAGGAGCCGCTGATCCGTCAGCGCGTCGACAGCGAAGAAGAAGTCGCCGAACTGTGGGCGCTGGCGCTGAAACTCGAAGGCCTGACGCGCAATGTCGGCATGCATGCCGGCGGCGTGCTGATCGCGCCGGGCAAGCTCACAGATTTCTGTCCGCTCTACGCCGCCGCCGGCGCCGAATCGGTGGTTTCGCAGTTCGACAAGGACGATGTGGAGAAGGCCGGCCTGGTGAAGTTCGACTTCCTCGGCTTGCGTACCCTGACCATCCTCGACGAGGCGGTGCGCCTGGTCAAGGAGGTCGAGGGCGTCGACATCGATCTGGCGACACTGCCGCTGGACGACCGCGAAACCTACGACGCGATCTTCAAGAGCGCCAACACCACCGCCGTGTTCCAGTTCGAATCGGGTGGCATGAAGGACACCCTGGTGCAGGCGCAGCCCGACCGCCTGGAAGACCTGATCGCGCTCAACGCCCTGTATCGGCCCGGCCCGATGGACTTCATCCCCAACTTTATCAATCGCAAGCACGGCCGCGAAAAGGTGGTCTATCCGCATCCCAGCCTGGAGAAGGTCCTGGCCAACACCTACGGCATCATGGTGTACCAGGAACAGGTGATGCAGACGGCGCAGGTGGTGGCCGGCTACAGCCTCGGCGGCGCCGACCTCTTGCGCCGCGCCATGGGCAAGAAGAAGCAGGAGGAGATGGACAAGCAGCGCGCCGTGTTCGTCGAAGGCGCGGGCCGCAATGACATCGGCCCCGGCCAGGCCAACGAAATCTTCGACGTGATGGACAAGTTCGCCGGCTACGGCTTCAACAAGTCGCACGCCGCCGCCTATTCGCTGGTGGCCTATCACACCGGCTGGCTCAAGCGCCATCATCCGGCAGCCTTCGCCGCCGCCACGATGTCGTCGGAAATGGCCAACACCGACAAGCTGCAGTTCTTCTACAAGGACGCCATCGACAACGGCCTCGTCTTTCTGCCGCCCGATATCAACCACGGCGGCATACGCTTCCGCCCGATCGACGCCAGGACCATCCGTTATGGCCTGGGCGCCATCAAGGGCACCGGCGAAGCCGCGCTGTCGGTGATCCTTGCCTCACGAGACAATGGCGGCCCCTTCACCGACTTGTTCGATTTCTGCCGGCGCATCGACAAGCGCGTGGTCAACCGGCGTGTGATCGAAGCCCTGATCCGCGCCGGCGCCTTCGACGCGGTCGACGATCATCGTGCCAAACTGCTGGCCTCGACCGGCATCGCCCTCGAAGCCGCGGAACAGGCCGAGCGCAATGCGCTGCAGGGCGGCCTGTTCGACATGGAGGCCGGCGCCCAGGACGATACCTCGCATTATGTCGACACGCCGCGCTGGACCGAGCGCGAGCAACTGATGAATGAAAAGCCGGCACTCGGGTTTTTCTTTTCCGGCCACCCCTACCACGCCTACGCCGCCGAACTCTCCGCCTTCGTCAAGCGTCGTCTGGGCCAGCTCGAACCACAGCGCGAACCGATTCTGCTGGCCGGCGTGGTGATGTCCACGCGCACCCAGATGACCCGCCGCGGCAAGATGGCCGTGGTGCAACTCGACGACGGCACCACCCAGCTCGAAGTCACCGTGTTCAATGAACTGTGGGATGCAGAGCGCGCCAAGATCAGGGAGGACGAACTGCTGCTGGTCGAAGGCAAGGTGCAAAAGGACGACTACAGCGGCGGCCTGCGCATCACGGCGGACAAGCTGTATACCCTGGCCGAAGCGCGCGGCCGCTATGCGCGCGGCCTGCACCTGACCATGAACGGCGGCTCGGATGCCAAACGCCTGCAGGCGCTGCTGACGCCGTTTCGCCATGGCCCCTGCCCGGTGCGCCTTTCCTACCGCAACGGCGATGCCATGACCGAAATGCCCCTGCCCGAAAGCTGGGCGGTGCGGCTGGACGACGCCTTGCTCAGCGGGCTTGCCGACTGGCTCACGGCGGACAATGTGAAAGTGATTTACCCATGATTCGGCTGATCGACGCGGCGCTGCTCGATGAACTCTGCCTGGAGGCGGCGGCCAGCCCGCGCCGGCGCAAGAACCGGAATTTCCATCAAACCGACAATCATCCGGCGCACCGCCTGCTCAACGCCATGCAGCCGGACTCCTACATTCCGCCGCACCGTCATCTCGATCCGAACAAGGACGAAACTTTTGTGGTCTTGCGCGGACTGCTGGGCTTGCTGGCGTTCGACGACGCCGGACAGGTGGCAAAGGCCGTAAAAGTCGGCGCTGGCGGCACGGCGATGGGTGTCGATATTCCGCACGGCACCTGGCATACCGCCGTTGCACTGTTGCCGGACACGGTATTTCTCGAAGCCAAGGCCGGGCCGTACCTGCCCTTCTCAGACGCCGAGCGCGCGCCATGGGCGCCGCCGGAAAACTCCCCGCAGGCGGCCGCCTACCTGACGGCGCTCAAGTCACGCTTGCCGGCGTGAGGACAGCCTAGTAGCCAGTCATCGAGAAATCGATGGAACGTCAAATGATTACCACGGAGTACACGGAGGTCACGGAGGAAAGCGGAACTGTCTTCGCTTGTGATTTCTCCGTGCTCTCCGTTGCCTGCCCGCGAAGCGGAATCCCAGGCACGCAGAGCGCCTCTGTGGTGATGTTTTTCAGGTTGTCTGGCTATTAGGAAACGATGTAGGCGCCGGCGCCGGTGGAGAACAACTTGCCGTCGGCGCCGCGAAATTCCATGCGCGTGGTCGCCACGCGCGAGCCGAGGCGCAGCACCTCGGCATGCAGCTCGAAGTGGTCGCTGATGCCGGGGCGCAGGTAGTCGATGCGCAAATCGATGGTGCCCAGTTTGCCAAAGCGGTGCAGCCGCTGTTGCGGCGCTTCGTCCATGTGCCGCGCGCCGATCGCCGCCATCACGGCGAGGCCGCCCATGGCGTCGAGCCCGGCGCTGATGACGCCGCCATGGACCCGGTTGTGGCTGTAGTGGCCGATCAGCTCATGGCGCATGGCGATGCGCCCGCTGACACCGTCGGGCCTGATCGAGGTGACTTTCAGGCCGAGGACCTGATTGAAAACGATCATCTCCTCGAAAATCGAAGTCAGTCCGGCGACGAATTCTTCCTCGAATTCCACCATGCCGGCCGCGGCATTTTTTTTGATCATGGGTCGCGGCGAAGATCTATTCGCCGGCGGGCCAGCGCAGCTCGCCGGCTCGGTCCGCCACTGCCGCCGGGAAGGGCTGCGACTTGCGGGTTTCCGGATTGAGGCAGACCACCGTGAAATCGCAGATGGCGCTGACGTCGCCGGTTTCGGTATTGATCAGCTCGTGACGGAAGCGCAGGACTTTTTCACGCAGTTCCAGCACGCCGCTGCGTACCGCCACGGTGTCGCCCGGATACAGTTCTTTCCGGTAGCTGATGTTCTGCTGCACCGCGGCCAGATGCAGCGCGCCGCTGCGCAGCAAGGACGGAGTCATGCCCAGGATGGCATAAAACTGCCAGCAGGCTTCTTCAAGAAACTCCATATAGGCACGCACGTTGATGTGGCCCATATGGTCGCGCTGCCATTCATGCACCGTGCCGCGTGCCGTTTCGATCATCATCCTTGCATCTTTCCGTCATGGGGCCGCGGCCTGCGCGCCTCGTCGCTGCGAGTTGGAGTTGTCTACTTGGCGGCGTCAGCCAGTTCCTTGTCGCTGATTTTTCCCGAACGATGCAGCCAGAGCAGAATGGCCAACGGCTTGGGAATATTGCGCCCGGCTTCGTAGCGCGAACCACCCGACTGGGTGACGCCATAGCGCGTCCAGAATTCGGTCTGGTTGAGATGCTCTTTTGCCCTGACGGCGGCGATGTCGGAAAAGTCGAGTTTCTTTTTACGGGCCATGGCAATCTCCTTTGAGGTGGATTGAATCGATTCTGATTTCCCTTGCGCACTCTGTGGTGCGTTGAGACAACGTGTGGGTCTTATTTAAACATCTTTTATGCCGGCGAGTCTATTTGGCTGTGATGATTTCGCTGAGCGCCTGCCTTGCCAATGCCGCCACATCGCCCAAGCCGGCCGCCTCAGCCACATCCAGCGCGCGCCGATATGCGTTTGCCGTATCACTGCCCGGTAGCGCGTCAGCGCCGTTCGGCTGGCTGCTGCCGTGCCCGGGCGTGCGCTGGATGTGGCCGATCAGCAGCCAGTCGCGGGCAATTTTCTCCGGCAAGGCGAGCTGGCGATCGATCGCCAGGGCGTTGCGGGCTGCAGGCAATGCGCCACCGGGATCGCCACCCGCCAGACGCGCCGCGGCGATCAGGCGCCAGGCATTGGCGGTTTCAATGGCTTCGTCCTTGCCCTGCAATAATTTGAGCGCCGCCTCCGCCGCCGCGAGTGCGTCCCCGGCATGATCGCCGGCGAGTGCTGCGCGCGATTGCAACAGCTTCAGGCTGGCGAGTTGCGGACAGTTCGCCGTGCATAGTGCCGCAGCGGCAGACAGACTGTGCTGCGCGGCATCGGCACGGCCCAAACCAAGCTGCGCCTGCGCCTTGATCAGCAGCGCTGCCAGCGCCCGATCACCGGTGGCGCTCGCCGGCTCCAGCAGTCGCAGCGCCTCTTCGCCGCGACCCTGCGCAAGTTCCGTGCGGGCCCGATGCAGGCGGTTGCGCGCCATGCCATCGGTGTCGTCGATGCTGGAGAATATCCGTGCTGCTTCATCGAAGCGGCGCGCCGCCACGGCGTAGTCACCGCGTCCGTAGCGCTTGGCGCCGTCGCTCTCGGCTTCCAGCGCGACCTTCAGCAGTGGCGGATCGGCCGGCTTGGGAGTCGTGCCGCAGCCGCCGACCACCAGCACGGCGATCAGAACAAGTTCAGCGCGCATTCTTGCTCCCGCCACCGGCCTCGCCGCGCAGATCGCTGTCCATCTTGAGCGTCGCCGCCGCCGGCGCATCGACGAAGTTGCGGATCGGCCAGGACTGCTTTGCGCCGTTGACGATTTCACGCACGTCCGAGGTCAGGGCGCTGCCGTCGCGCAAGGTCGGCGGCAGGCTGATTTCAGCCTCGGCAGTAATCTTCTCGACGTGATCGAGCACTTGCTGCGTGCGATCGATGATGCCGGGCAGCCGCTGGTTGGCGGTCTCCAGCGTTTTGCCGAGGTGAGCGAGATCTTCCTCCGCCTTGCCCAGTACCTGCGTCGCGGCGTTGCCGAGGCCTTCCACCTGACGGTTGCTGTTGGCCAGCAGGGTATTGAGCGCCGCGGTACTGGCACGGACTTCCGCCAGCGTTCCGGGCAGTCCGGTTTTGGGATCGGCCAGCGCCCCGGTGATCACCTTGATGTCCTTGAGGATGGGGACGAATTCGTCACGAACCTGATTGGCCAGCGCACCCAGGCCGTCGGCGCGCGAAAAACTCAGCCGTGCCTGGGCGGCGGCGAGACGGGATTTGTCCGCTCCCGGAACGATCTCGAGCGTGGGCGAACCGACCAGACCCTCCTTGCGCAGTTCGACGCGGGCATCGTGCGTGATGAAGCGCATCTGGTCGGCATCGATATCCATGCTTACCGCGACTTTGCCGTCGTCCTTGAGGCTGACGTCGGCCACCGCGCCGACACGAAAGCCGGCAATGCGCACCGGCTGGCCCTTGGATATGTCCTGCGCGCTGTCGGTGACGAAACTGTAACTCGCGGTTTGGCGCAGCAGACCCTGGCGCACGAAGATGGCGGCCACCAGAATCACCGTCACCAGCGTGGCGAAAACCAAAAGGCGGCGGATGCCACGGCGCACCGCGACGGCATCGCTGTCGTGTTGAGTCAGCAGTGACATGGTCTCTCCCGCCATTCCCCACTTCCGTCGGGGCGACTTGGATTCCGGCTGCCGCCAGCGGGCTTGCGTTGAGTTGTCTGGTGCCGGCTGGAGCCAGCCCTGAACGCGTTGCTCATGGGTTCTCCGCAGTTTCGGCAATTTCGGTCAAGCTTCGGCAATCGGGCAGCATGGGCAGTTCGTGGCTGTCGAGATCAATGAATAGCGTTGGTCGAAAGGGATGACGTCGATGATAGATGGCTTCCACGGCGATCAGTGTATCGGCTTGTCGTCGCGCCAGACCAGCGAAGATGCGGTCGATCACCAGCAGTTCGGGCGGGCGCAGCAGGCAGCGCGCGAAGCCCACGATCCAGCGCTCGATGCGCTCCAGATTCATCGGCCGTTCGCGACCCAGCATGGCGATTCGATCCGGCGACAGTCCGCACAGACGAAGCGCGGCCTCGAGGTCGCGTTCCCAGTCGCGCGGGTCGTCGTCGGGGTCGGCGTCATAACGCAGGGCAAGGGTGAAATTTTCAGCAACCGTCATGGCGCCGAGCAGGCCGCCGTCGTCCGGCAGCACACCGACACCGGGACAGCACTCGAGCGCCGCGACGACGTGTCCGGCGCTGGCGCCATCGGCAACGACCAGGTGATGACGGCCACCTTCGTCGAGCGGGAGCGAAACTCGCAGCGCCTCGCCCTCGAACAGGGAGAGTTTGCGGCCGTCGATTCGCGCTGTGATCGGCTCGGTCATTGCAGGGCGTACACCAATGCGGCGAAGGCGACGTCCACCACGAAGACGGCGATCAATCCGGTGCCGACCGACTGGATCGCGGCGCCGGATATGGCCTGCGGCGCGCGCGCGGCGCTGCTGCCATGGTGGCAGGCGATGACGCCGATGGCAGCGCCCATTACCGCGCTCTTGATCAGGCTTAGCGGCACCAGCAACGGATCGGCGATATCGAGGAAGCGCCCTGCGGTTTCGATCAGCGGCCGACCTTCGAGCAGTGCTGTAGCCAGCCATCCGCTGCCGGTGGCGAGCACTTGAAAGCAGGCCGTCACCGCCGGCAATGCAATGATCAAACCAAAAATGCGCGGCAACAGCAGGTAGTCGGCTGGCGGCACGCCGAGGCGGCGCAAGGCGGAGTATTCGTCATGCAGGTGCATGACCGCGAGTTCCGAGGCAATGCCCGCGCTGCTGCGGGCCACCACGACCAGCGCCGAAAGCAGCGGTGCCAGCTCGAAAAAGAGACCGAGAAAAATCATGCGCTGGGTCAGTTCGCTGTCGGCACCGACCAGCGCCGACAATTGGGTGACCACTGCGGCGCCGGTCAGCACCGCCAGTACGCCGATGACCGGCAGCGCCGAGACGCCGGCGCTGTAGATCTGGCGCTGGAGTTGCTCGCGCAGCAGCGGCCGGCGCAGTTCGCGATGGCGGCTGCCGGCGAACCAGGCCAGCGTCAGGTAGTCGCCGGCGGTG
>JAIPCT010000074.1 GCA_021738065.1 Burkholderiaceae bacterium | reverse complement strand
GAACGCCGTATCACCAGCGCCGAGTTTTCGTCCTGGCTCCCTTCGCGGCGCGCTGTCGCGGCCGCAGCGCGCCAGGCGATGCGGCCGTTCCTGGCAGCCGACTCAGGCGGCGAGAAAGCTCTCGGCGGGTTGGTAGTCGAGCTTCAAAGCATCGGCCACCATCTTGCAAGTGATTTTTCCGTCACAAACGTTCAGACCGGCAGCCAAGTGAGGATTGTCTCGACAGGCCTGCTTCCAGCCCTTGTTGGCCAACGCCAGGGTGTGCGGCAAGGTGGCGTTGTTCAGTGCAAAGGTCGAGGTGTGCGGCACCGCGCCGGGCATGTTGGCGACGCAGTAGTGAATCACGCCGTCGACTTCATACGTCGGGTCCTGATGCGTGGTGGCTTTCGAGGTTTCAAAACAGCCGCCCTGATCGATGGAAATGTCGACCAGTACCGAGCCTTTTTTCATCAGCGCCAGGTGCTCGCGGCGAATCAGCTTGGGCGCGGCGGCACCCGGGATCAGCACAGCGCCGACCACCAGGTCGGCCTGCTTGATGGCTTCCTCGACAGCCAGCGCCGTCGAATACACCGTGCTGACGCGACCGCCGAAGACATCGTCGAGATAGCGCAGGCGCGCCAGCGACTTGTCGAGAATGGTCACTTCGGCACCCATGCCGACCGCCATCTGTGCCGCATGGGTGCCGGAAATGCCGCCGCCCAGCACCACCACATGCGCGGGACGCACGCCGGGTACGCCGCCCAGCAGGATGCCGCGACCTCCGTAGGCTTTTTGCAGCGAGGCCGCGCCGACCTGGATCGACATGCGTCCGGCCACTTCGCTCATCGGCGCCAAGAGCGGCAAGCCGCCCTGGGCATCGGTAACGGTTTCGTAAGCGATGGCGACGCAGCCGGATTTTTGCAGCAGTTTCGCCTGCTCGGGATCGGGTGCAAGGTGCAAATAGGTGAACAGAATCTGGCCCTTCTTCAGCATCGCGCACTCGATCGGCTGCGGCTCCTTGACCTTGACGATCATGTCGGCCGCGGCGAACACGTCGGCGGCGGCCGTGGCGATATCGGCTCCGGCGCTGACATAGGCCGCGTCGTCACAGCCGATGCCGGCACCCGCGCCGCTCTGGACCAGCACGCTGTGGCCGTGAAGCACCGCCTCCTGTACCGAAGCGGGCGTCATGCCGACACGGTATTCGTGAACCTTGATTTCCTTGGGTACGCCGATCAGCATGCTGTTCTCCGTGATTGGTGGCTTGAATCTGCCATGATGAGCCGAAGCGGGCAAAAGGTGCTTGCAAAGAGATTGGCTTGACCGGTCTGTTATGCAACAATATTCGTCAGATCAACCAATCTACCGAAGATCATGCGGCAAATCGAGTTCGACAAGATAGATCGTGGGATTCTGGCCGAGTTGCAGGCCGATGGACGCATGACCAATGCGCTGCTGGCCGAACGCGTCAATCTCTCGCCCTCGGCCTGTTTGCGGCGGGTCCAGCAGCTCGAAGACGCCGGTGTGATCAAAGGCTACGTCGCGCTGGTGCGGCAGGAAGCCGTCGGGCGACCGACCAGCATCTTCGTCGAGGTAACACTCTCCAGTCAGAACGAAGATTTGCTGCAAAAGTTCGAGAGCGCGGTGCTGGCCTGCCCCGACATCATGGAGTGCTACTTGATGTCGGGCGACTCGGACTATCTGATCCGCGTGGTGGCCGCCGACACGCAGGACTACGAGCGCATTCACAAGCAACATTTGACGCGCCTGCCGGGCGTGGCGCGGATACGCTCGAGTTTCGCCCTGCGCGCGGTATGCAAGAAAACCGCACTGGACATCTGATGGTGGTTCACACGTTGCCGGATCGACAAACCGAGAAGCAGGTGACCACGGGGAACACGGGGGGCACGGGGAAATTCAATGAACAGTTCCAGGTTTCGTGCTCACCCATTGGGTTTGAGCATTTTCGCCGTAGGCCCTTGTTTCTCCCCGTGTCCCCCGTGTTCCCCGTGGTTGAACCGAGGGTTCAAGCCTGATGCAAGCGGATTTCATCGTCATCGGCGGCGGCATTGCCGGTGCCTCGGCCGCTTACTGGCTGGCGCCGCACGGCAAGGTGCTCATGCTCGAACGCGAATCGCAGCCCGGCTACCATTCCACCGGACGCTCGGCAGCGCTGTATGCGCAAAGCTACGGTACGCCGCTGGTGCGTGCCATCACTCGCGCCTCACGGCCGTTTTATGCGGCTCCGCCGCCGGGCTTTGCCGACTATCCGATACTCGGCCCACGTGGCGTCATGTTCATCGGCGAACCCGCCCAGCAGGCGGAACTTGACGCCATGCTCACCGAATTGCGCCGTGTAGACACCGGCATCCACGCCATCGACGCGTCTGAAGTCTGCCGTCGCGTGCCGGTGATCAAACCCGAGTGGGTCGGCGGTGCCGTGGTTGATCCAGGGTCCATGGACATGGACGTGCATGCGCTGCATCAGGGCTATCTGCGCGGCCTGCGCCAGCATGGCGGCGCGATCGTCTGCGAGGCCGAGGTGTGTGAGTTGCAGCGGAAAAATGGCGGCTGGCAGATACGCACCACACGCGGCGACACCCATTCCGCACCCGTGGTCGCCAATGCCGCCGGCGCCTGGTGCGACAGCATCGCGGCACTGGCCGGCGTCGCCCCCATCGGCCTGGTAGCCAAACGCCGCACTGCCTTCACGTTCTACGCGCCGCCGGAGCTCGACATTCACGCCTGGCCGGCGGTCATCGCGGTGGATGAGAGCTTCTATTTCAAGCCCGATGCCGGCCAGCTGCTCGGCTCGCCGGCCAACGCCGACCCGGTACCGCCACACGACGTGCAGGCCGAGGAACTCGATGTCGCGACCGGCATCTACAACATCGAAGCCGCCACCCGTTTACAAATCCGCCGCCCGTCGCGGGTCTGGGCCGGCTTGCGTTGCTTTGTTGCCGATGGTGACCTGGTTGCCGGCTTCGACAGCGCAATACCGGGTTTTTTCTGGATCGCGGCGCAAGGCGGCTATGGCATTCAGACGGCCAATGCCATGGGCCGCCTCTGTGCCGCGCTGATGCGCGGCGAGGAAATCCCGGCCGACATCGCTGCCGAAGGAGTCAGCGCCAAGGCGTTGTCGCCGGCGCGCTTGCGACCCTGAATCGGCGGGTGCCGGACCCGGAATGATTTTTCCGCAAGGTCTTGCGTTCACTTCGGAGGCCGTCCGGCCCGGCCGGCCAACCTGAAAATGCCATCCTGTACCATCGAATTTTTTTACCATTCGAGCGAAGCCAGCCCATGAATGCCAACACGCCAAACGACTCCATGCCGAACGCGGTCGAAGAGGAAGTTCCCGAAATCGCGCTGACCGACGAGGACATTCTCGATGCCATGCGGCATATTTCCGGCTATCTGGATATCAGCACCGATGATTTTCGCGCCATCTACCATTTTGCCCACCGTCACGCAGCCGATCGCCTGGTCGCCGGAATCTGCGCCGATCGGCTGATGCGCAAGGATGTGCCGGTGCTGCGGCCGGACATGCCGCTGGCCGTGGCGGCGCGGATCATCGCGCAGAGCGGCTACAAGAGCTTGCCCGTGGTCGACGACGCGTCCGGTGTCGTCGGCATGTTGACGGAGAACGACTTTCTGAAGCGACTGAAGGCGGGCAACTTTCTGGATTTGCTTTTGAAAATGCTCGAAGACAGCTTCGAGTTCACCCATCGCTGCCACGAAACGCCGGTACGGGACGCGATGTCCAGTCCCGCCGTTACCGTCGCCGGAAACGCTGAGTTCCGCGAGATCATGCATGCCTTTCACCAGCACAGCGGCCGCTGCATGCCCGTCGTGGCGGACGACGGACAACTGCGCGGTCTGCTGTTCCGCAAGGACGTGCTTGCCGCCTACGGCACGCAGGAGCTTTCATGAAAGCATGGCTTCGCCAGTATCTGGGCAAGATGCGCGGCACCACCCGCGGCAGCCCGCCACGCGTCAGCAACGAAGAAATTATCTGGTCATGGATCGGGTCTTTTCTGGGAATCGCCGCCGTTGCCTGGACGGGTCAGCTGTTCTTCCAGGGATACGACCTGGCGCTGATGATCGGCTCCTTCGGCGCCTCCGCGGTGCTGCTCTATGGCGCCGTGCGCAGTCCGCTGGCGCAACCGCGCAATCTGCTCGGCGGCCACATGATTTCCGCGCTGGTGGGTGTCATTTGCTGGAAGCTGCTGCAAGAGCATCCCTGGCTGGCTCAATCGGCAGCGGTGGCCACCGCGATCGCCCTCATGCACGTCACGCGCACGCTGCATCCTCCGGGCGGCGCCACGGCGTTGATTGCGGTGATCGGTTCGCGCGAAATTCATGATCTCGGTTTCTATTACGTCTTGATGCCCGCCACGGTGGGCCCGCTGATCTTGCTGGCGGTCGCGCTGCTGGTGAACAATCTGCCGAAATCGCGGCGTTACCCGGAAATCTGGTTTTAGAAACGCCAAAGGCTGTCGCATTGAGGTGGCCGGCATTTGCCGGATCGAAGCCCCACCACTCTGCCAATCAACCGCCGGCCGCCTGTCTGGGCCGGCCGGGTGCCCGCGGCTACGCGGAGCGGACAACGCAGGCTAGCGGCGGAACCGCAAAATCGGCGCTGAGCACACGGCAACCGGAAGCCCCGGGATGTCAGGCCGGCGACAAGTTGAGCGCTTTTCCGATCTCGGCAGCAAATTTTGCGGCTTGCTGCGGATCGGGGATTTCATCGGCCAGCGATTGCGCAAGCTGACGCAAGTCGCTCGCCTGCGCAAAATGATCGGCACAAACGATTTCAGCCATCGGGCCCACGTACGCCGTCATGATCTTCAAAACCGCAACCCTGAGCTCTGGCGCAAATACGCCGGGCGCGGCTGAACCCGGGACCTTGACGGGTTTCGCTATTGCTGGAGCGACGCCATCAAGATAGATCGAAATGGCCTGAAAAAAACTGTCGGCTTGCTCCTTGTCCGAAATTTCCCCGGCAAGCGATTGCGCGAGCGAACGCGGGTCATTCGAGCGCGCAAAATGATCCGCACAAATGATCTCGGCCATGGGTCCGATGTACGTCGCCATGATCTGCTGAATGGCAGACTTGGTTTCCGCCGCAAGTGCGCTGAAAGCAGAAGATCCCAAAGCCTGCGCGGACGCCTCAACCAAGGGTTGCTTGCTATCAAGGAAGTCGAAAATGGCCTGCGTGGACAAATCGTGCTTTTCGATGGATGTGACATAGGTGTCGTCGAAACGCAGCTTGGCGCTGTGCATGGTAACCAGCACTGCCAGAGCATTGAGTCCGCGCCGATTGCGGTGAGCGAGTGAAACGATCTCCCCCCGATCCAGATGTATCTGCGCCATGCGATTGTCGTCGCTGACCAGAAAAACGGTTCCTGTTTGGCGTTGGGCGCACAGTGTCTTGATCTGGTCGACAACTCTCGAAAGCGGTGCAAGTTCTGCCTGTGCCATGCCGCATACCCCCTAAAACGTAACTTTGCGATCAATCGCGACAACTTGCCACGACCTTGTTTTTGCCGACAGCATGATTCAGTGAAGCATCGACGGCAACGAATCATCTGGTGAAAAACCAGAAATCGCCGCAACGCCCGGACGATCAAAACAAAAAGCTGCCCGCTCACGATTCGCCGTGCTGACCCACACGACCTCCGTGTGATTACCCAGACTTGGGCACATCGCCATCACGGTCCGACACCCTGCAAATCCACCACGGACGACCCGTCTGGCAGCCAGAAACCTCCATCCCGGGAAGGGAACATTGCATTCAGGTTGCGTTTGGCGCCAGGAGGAAGCAAGGAAATAGTTGGCATTAATGATAGTTTTCTATCCTGTAAATTGCAATGTCCGTGTGTCACGTTGGCTTGCAACTCACCGGCTAGCTCACCGGCATCAGGTTTTCCCGGATTCGCTCACCCTTGAACCGATCCAATCTCTACTGAAGTGCCCGCCGGCACTAGGATCCCGATCCAGAAATGCGGCAACGCAACAAATAAATATTTTCCAGCCAACGCTTGAAATGATATCCTGCGACCCGGTACTAACACTGTTTCTGTATCATTATTTTCACTTATGAAATAATAAAACAGGGAGCAAGCCGGAACTGCGACGGCACTTTGCTTTCGTAAGGGCGTCCGCCAAATGCTTTGGCTGCCCCGTCAGGGTGGGCTGTTTTTTTGGGTATCTGCATGAGCATCGCCTGCACGACTCGAGTATTTGCGGCTAGCCCAAGCGGACCCCACGCTCCATCGACTTGATACGCATGACATATAGAAATCAAAACAAGGGGGACAAATGATGGCCACTGCATCTGAATCAAAAGTCAAAGGTTTTGGTATCCGGTTCAAGCTGTATTTTCTTTTTTCAGTATTGATTGCCGCTTTCGCCGGGCAGGCCGTCTACCTGATCTATCAACTGAACAACATCACCGATCAGTTCGGCAGGAAAGGTACGGAAATAATCAAGGAGATGGCCGAAAACGCCATCATGTCAACGGCGCAGTCAGTGGCGAAGCAATCCCAGCTGTATCTTGAAGCCAATCCAGGCCTTGCCAAAGAGCAGTTCATGGACAATTCGCGATTCAAGGAAATCGCCATCCAAAAAGTCGGAAAAAATGGCTACACCGCACTCTACGAACGTGGTGAGGATGGCAAATGGCGCACCTGGGTGCATACCAATCCGAACATCACGGCCCATAAGCTGGATGACATGGCCAAGCTGAAAGGACCGCTGGGAGACAGTTTCGATGGATTCTGGAAAGTACTGACCGAGGTCGATCGCAGCCTGCCATCCAAGGGATACTACAAGTGGAAGGAAAAGGACGGTTCATTCAAGGACAAATACATGGCCAGCGTGAATGTTCCAGGAACAGAGTTTTATATTGCCAGTACTACCTACATCGACGAGTTCACGGAACCCATGACCCGCATCGAACGTGAGAGCAAGGCAATCGCGAAAACCGAAAGCCGAAACATGGCGATCCTAATTTCCATCATCATTTTCGTGATTGCGGTCGTTGTGTTCAATTTCGGCGGCCGATTGACGTCGAACATAAAGTACCTGTCGGAAATGACCGACAAAATCAGCCTCGGCGACCTCAACGCATTGATTGAAATTCGCTCCAAGGATGAACTTGCGGTCTTGGCCGAATCGATTTCCAGGCTTCAGCAAAGCGTCAAGCTATCCATCCAGCGGCTAAGAAAAACTAGCTGAATTCGCTAGCGTCGGCGGAATCGTGGTAATCCGCGTTGATTCCTGTATTGACTACAGAATCGACGCGGCGCGGTTGCGGCTTTCAGGCTACCAAGGCGCCTTTCAAAGCCGGCCCGACTCAGAAGCACTTTTTTGCAGTAAGGACCGGCACCGCAAACATGGTGCGCTCCTGTACCGGATTTGAATCTGATTGCGGCAAGGTCTCATTGCCAATGTGATTGGCAGGATATGGCCTCAAATACTACCCAAGCCCTGATCAATTCAAGCGGCTCCCGCTGTGAACCCGCCGCGCTCCGCGAGGATTCGCTCTTGCCTGATCCGAAGATAGAACAAATTTTCCAAGTTTTCCGGATTCGCCTTTAAAGTTGTATGGTTTGCGTTTGCGCACGGCAACGCTGTTCGAGTCTGATCGTCGCCGGCGCAGACGACCAACTCGGCTGGCGAAGCATCGGGAAACCCGGCGCCGAACGATCAACTTTTTGAATGGAAGATTGCCATGTCTTTACGCTCTCGCCTGTGGATGGTTTTTGCCGTTCTGACCTCTGTAATTGTGGCCGCCAACAGTTTCAGCTATCTGATGTTTTCGCGCCTTGCCGGCGAGTTCGGCAACACGAACGCGCAAATCAGTGAATTCACTGGCTTGGCGCAATTCTGGATTGTTGCCATCAGCGCGGCTTCCCTGCTTGTTTGCCTTGCGGCCGCACTGCAAGTAAAGCGCATGTTGCTCGATTTTTTTGGCGGAGAACCCCTTGACGTACTGGATTCACTTCGCTGCATTGCCGCAGGTGATCTGAGTTTTTCCTTGCCGAGCCACCCGGACGACACGCAGAGTCTTTGCTGCGAGATCACCCGCCTGCAGCAGCGCCTGAAAAATACCATCGGCGATCTTCGGGCTGCCCGTTTGCATCTCGACGAATCGACGATGAGCATCGACACCGTGGTCGGCGAAATCGCTGGCAATGCAACACAACGAAGCGAGTTGGTCATGGAAGCTGCCGCGGCGATCGGCGAGTTCTCCGCAAGCGCCGATCTGTTTTCTGGAAGTGCGGAAAACGTTGGGCAACACGTCGGCGCGAGCATCGAACGAGCTCATGCGGCAAACGAAAGCTTGTCGCGCATGATCGGCGAGATATCGACCGTCGAAGGTGCCGTCACTGACATTGCCAGAACGGCCACTGAGTTCATAGATAGCACGCGGGAAATCAGCGGCATGACCCGAAAGGTACGCGACATCGCCGAACAAACCAATTTGCTGGCATTGAACGCCGCAATCGAAGCCGCGCGGGCCGGGGAGCAGGGCCGCGGCTTCGCTGTCGTTGCTGATGAAGTACGCAAACTGGCGGAAAATTCAGCCGTGGCGGCAGCCCAGATCAACAAGGTCACCCAGACAATGGAGTCAAGGTCTGACGTGGTGGAGAGCGCCATCCAGCGCGGTCTTGCTTCGCTTGGCTCCAGTCAGGAGTATCTCGAGGAAGTCGCTATGGCATTGAGCGAGTCGGTGCAGGCGATACAGGAAACAACGAAGGACACCGACGGAATCGCGGCTTCGTTGCAAGTGCAGACGCGCGCGGGCGAAGGCTTTGCCGGTTACATCGAGCGTATTCGCGGTGTGTCAGAAGAAAACACTATGGTCATGGAACGTGCAAAGCCGTTGATTCATGGCCTGCAAGAGTTGTCCGCTCGCTTGAAAAACGTAGAGGGTCATTTCAAGACTTGACTCGGGTACCGAGATATCCCGATTGAATGCCGACTGAGAACGACCAAGTGACCATTCGCGCGACAACGGCGACAAGAGGTCTACCGGCAACGCCGAGCGCGCTGATGACTCTTTCCGCCGACCCTATTTACGGCTTTTTGGTAGCGGCTTATTCGCCAGATCATGCAAGCCCAGGCGCAACTCAACGGAACCTGGATCCGCGCCGGTCTTCAATTCGAAGCCGAGATCGCGCGCCAGATGTTGCATGCGCAAATTTCCGCTCAGGGTTTCGCCGCGCAGTTCCTCGGTGCCACGATCACGCGAGTATTCGATGATACTTTTCAGCAGCAGCCTGCCCAGTCCGTGACCCTTGAGTTCCGAGCGAACGACGATGGCGAAATCAGCAATGCGATTGTCGGGATCTGTCACTGCGCGGACTTCGCCGAGCGAGCGCTCAATGCCATTGCTGCCGCTTTCAATGGCGACCAGCGCCATCTCGCGATCGTAGTCAATCTGGGTGAAACGGGCGAGTTGTGAGCGCGGCAAGCTGCGCATGGTGCCAAAAAAACGCATGCGGGAATCTTCCGGTTCGAGAGAGCCGAGCAGATCGCCCAAGGTGTTTTCATCTTCCGGCCGAATTGGCCGGATCAGGAGCTGGCGTCCCTGCCAGGCCAGCTTCTGTTCGAGCTCTTTTGGATAAGGGCGAATGGCAAAGCGTCGTGAGCCCAGCTTGCGCTCACGTTTCTCGACGCGAACGCGCGCGTTGAGCACCCGCGCGCCTGAACGTTCGAGGTGCACCGGGTCAAGCTCCAGCGCGGCGACCTCGTCGATATCGGTGAGCAGCTGTGACACTCGCACCAAGATCTTGCATGCGGCTTTTTCCAGCTCGGTACGCGCGGTACTGGAGAGCTCGGCAGCAAAACGGCAGCGCGCGATCAGGTCCTGGGCCAGCGCCATGTTCAATGGCGGAAGCGCAAGGGCGCAGTTGTCCGGGTCGAAGCCGCCGACGCTCGCGGCGCCGAGGAAAATCACTGGCCCGAACACCGGGTCGTCGGCAACGCCAATACGCAGGGCGTCGATTCCGCTGCGCGCGACGCTGGGCCGCAAGCGGTAGCCGCTGACGCGCGGCGGTGGATCCTGCGTGCGCAGCTTGCCCCGCAAACCGCGCACGGCGATCTGAATGTCGGCTGGCGAACGCAGCCCGCTTGCCGCCATTTCATGCTCCGCCACATTGGCCAGCACCAGACCGAGATCCACCGGATAACCGATGTCATCGGCACAGCGTATTGCCTCGTCCACGCTACGCGCCAGCGGTTGTTCGGCCAACTCGATGCCATAGGCCTGAAGCAGGCGCCGGGTCTGCCGCGACGAGAGAACATCGGCGCCGGCATCGATTGCCTCGGCGATCGTGTCGCGAGCGACGTCGGTGCTGGGCGCAAAGTCCTGTGCGACCGATGGCGGCATTTGTGCCAGCAGCTGGCGATTGCGTTCGTAATTCACGATACCGCGAAATATCGCAATGGCCTTCTCCGCCGAATCGTGGCTCAGCACCCCATGCCACGCAGCAATTTGCTGCGCCTCGAGCATGGCATCGCCGCCGACCCAGCAGGTGAACACATTGCGCTCGCTGGCCTTGGCGACACCGCAAATTGCCGTGGCAACGTCGGCACTTGAAGCGAAAGGGGAGGGTGAGTACACCGTCAGCACGGCATCGGTTTCCGGGTCGGCGAGCAGTATCTCGAGCGCGGCAGACCAGTCTGCCGCGGTGACGTCTGCCGGCAGGGCGACAGGGTTGCCCGAGGATGATCGGGTGCGCAAGAGCGCCTTCAACTGTTTGAGCGTTTCTTTGGATAGCTCGGCCAGGCGGCCACGGGAGTTCAGCAGTGCATCGGCGGCAATGCGCCCGAGCCCGCGACCGTTTGCCAGAATGCTGAGGCGCTCGCCGATCAACGGACGCACCCGGGCCAGGGCTTCCGCCGCATCGAACAGGTCTTCCAGCGTATCGACGCGAACCCATCCGGCGCGGCGCATGGCGGCCTCGTAGACGTCGTCGGTGCTGAATGCATCCGTCACACCGTGCGCCCCGATGCTGCCACCGCGTATCGCCACCACCGGTTTGTTGCGCGCTGCGGCGCGCGCTGCGGACATGAATTTGAGACCAACCGGAACAGTTTCGAACTGCACCAGAATCGCTTCGGTGTGGGGATCGGCCGCGAGCCAGTCAAGCGTGTCGGCGAGATCGATATCGATCGCGGAACCCAGGTGCAGCACGGACGAAAAACCGATGCCCCTGCTGTTAGCACGATCCAGGACCGCCGAGGCGACCGCCGCCGATTGCGCGACCAGGGCTATTCTGCCAGCTATCGCAGTGACTGGCGCCACGCTGGCGTTGAGCGAACTGCCCGGCACCACCAGGCCGCCGCTACCCGGCCCGAGAACCCGAACCAGATTGGGCCGCGCGGCGTCGAGTATGGCTTTGTAGGCCGAGGCAATTTCGCTGCCTTTCATGGTCTCGTGTTTCGACGATCCGACGATGACCGCATGCGTGCCCAAGGCGCCAAGGCGCGCGACGATCGGAGCGACTTCGCTCAACGGTACACAGAGGACCGCCAGATCGGGCGCGATCTCGAGGGCGTCGATATGCACGTTGCTGCCGATACCAAACAGCGAACGTTTCTTCACGCCTAGCTGAGTCACCGGACCGGTGAAGCCGCCCGCGGCGAGATTGCGCAGTACGACTTCGGAATACCGGCTTGACTCGTTCGCGACCTGCTTTCCGCCGCGCGGGCCGGCATCGGTGACCACGGCGATCGATCGGGGGCGGAAAAGGAATTCGAGATTGCGGACTGTCATTTTTCTTGTGTCTCGTGCGTGCGACGAAGGGCCGTATTCCGTTGCTGTCAAGCCTGTTTGCGCCGCAGCAACGCAAGGCATCGGTAATTGTGCCACAGCGCCACGACGCGGTCGGGACACGGGGGCAGTATCGCCACCAAGCGCCGGGCCAAAGCCGGCCTACTGTGTTTCAATACGCTTTTGGCGTGACAGGGGCGGGACATGCAGGCAGTAAGCTACGAGAGATTCGGCGACGCCTCGGTTCTATCGCTGAGCGAGCTGGCGGTGCCGGAGCCTGGACGCGGCGAGGTACAGATTCGCGTCACCGTGGCGAGCCTCAATCCGATTGACTTCAAGCTGCGCAGCGGTTTGCTGCGGCTGATTGGACGTCCCAGACGCCCGGCAATTACCGGCAAGGATTTTGCGGGCGTCATCACCGCGCTCGGCGCCGAGGTGCGGGATTACACTGTCGGGCAGCGGGTCTTCGGTTCGATCGACCCGATGGGCGGACACGGTACATGCGCGCAATTTGTCGCCCTGAGTAGCACCCTGATCGCACCGACGCCGGATGCTGTCAGCGATGAGATAGCCGCCTGCTTGCCGGTCGCCAGCGGTACCGCCTTGCAAACCCTGACCGATATCGCCCATCTGCAAAGCGGCCAGAAGATACTGGTTACCGGGGCGTCGGGAGCGGTCGGGGCGTCGGCGGTGCAGATCGCCCGTTCGCTGGGTGCGCACATCACCGGCATCTGCGGCACGGCGAACATCGACTACGTGCGAAGCCTGGGCGCCGAGCGGGTGATCGATTACAAGACCGACAACTGGCTGCAGCATGAACAGCAATTTGATGTCATTCTGGACGCGGCGGCGGTCGCTTCATTTTCACTCGCACGACCACGCCTCGCGTCCAGAGGAATCTACATCAACACCATGCCGCGGCCGGCTCTGTACTGGGCGGCGCTGACGGCGCGCCTCGGCTCGCGACAGCGCTGTGTACCTTTTCTGGTCAAGATCGACAGCGCTCTTTTACGGCGGCTGGGACAGCTTGCCACCGAACGCGTCATCAATCCCCATGTGCATGGAATCGTTGAATTGGCTCAGGTCGCGGATGCCCAGCAGAAAATGCAGGCAGGACAGGTGCACGGCAAGCTGCTGGTGCGCGTGGCGGAATAATCCTGGAAGGGGCTCAGCGAGTCCACCAGATCGCGACAACGAATACGATCAAGGCGATGGTCAGGTAGAGCGCCCACGGGATTTTCTTTTCAGCATAGGGATCGACCAGGGTTCGCTCGGCGCCATCGGGCAGTTTTGCCAATTGCGTCAGCGAAGTGCCGAAAGGGATGTTGATGCGCGCGCGTGCATTCACCGCCCAACCGTTCGCATCGAGAATAGGGCCGAGGTTGCGGCTGCGCAGCTTGAACCAGGCCAGCACCATGGCCGGGGCGGATATCAGCAGCATCAGGCCGGCGATGGCCAGCGGTATCTGCCACCACTGAAGACCAAGCAGGCCGCTCATGACACCGGCAAGTATGGTGCCGATGGCGCCGACGGCGAGACCGATGGCGGCGAAGATGCCGGCGAACTTGCCGATATCGAAAGCCTGTGCCGCCACGGGCTTGCCCGCTGCGGCCGGCGTATTGGCAGCCTTGCCAATACCGGCAGCGCTGGCACCAAGATTTCCTTCCGCTGCAGCCGCCTTGCTCGCCGCGAACTTTTGCAGTTGCTCGCCGACCATCCGCATCACGCGTTTGTAGGGCGACCAGAATGCCTGACGCAGACTGATCGGCTGTTCGACCAGCTTGGTGATGGTGGCATTCCAGTCGCGCCCCTGGCGATCGTAGAACACGCCGTTGCGGCCCACCATCAGTTGATCGGAATCACCGGCGGTAAAGGCCGCGGCGACGGTCTGCTTTTCACCATTGCGCATGCAATCGCAATACGCCAGGCAAATGCGCGACAAGCCAGCCATGGCGGCGTGCCTGGCGGCATCATTGACCGCGACGCAGAGTTCGGCCGAGCGGCCGTCAATATACAGGGTGCCGACCTGAAAAGTCGCCGGGCCCTGCCGTGTGTAGAAATCGCGGAAGGCAACAAAATTGTTGGCCAGAGGCAGCAGATCACGCACATAGCGCGCCAGGCGCTCCAGATCGCGCACCGCCTCTGCCTCGGGCGGCAGGCCGGCAGGTTTGGCGGCCTGCCATGCGGCGTAGCCGGCAAGCTTGTCTTGCAGCACCTGCCAGTCGGCTTCGGTCAAGCTGTCGCGCACGCCGAGCAGCGGTACCACGGTGGCATGGTTGAAACTGGCGATGCGCGCGGCCCAGCCCGGATTGATGCCGGAGCTTCTGGCGACGCCCAGCGGCACCGTGGCACCAGCGCCGACTTTTGCCAGGGGCAGCGCCGCGATGTCGACATTCGCCGCGGACAATGCCGCGGCGCCCAAAGTTCTCAGCGCCTCGTCAGACGCGTTCATGGCGTCGGCGGCGCGCGGATCGAAGGCCGCGAGTTGGCAGCGAACGAAGAAGTCATCGAGCTTTTCCTTGACTGCGGCTAGCGCGACACTTGCCGCTTCGGTCGCGTCGCCCAGCGGCTTGGCCTCGCTGCCGGCAGCTTCCCAGGCGACCAGGGCACGAGCGCTGTAGTCGGCTTCGGCGGCGCTGGCGGCAGCCACCGAGACCAGGCTCTCGCCTTCACCAAGAACACCGCGCGCGGCGGCTATCAGGCCGGCATTGGCGTCCTCAACCTTGATCGCGGCCAGCGGCACGCCCTCGAGCTTGCGGGTCAGTATCTCGGGATCATTCAGTCGCGCCGCGGCCCAGTCGATCGCGGCCAGCAGTTCAGGCGCGCGGACGTGGCCGTCGTTGTCGGTGTCGATCAGCGCCAAGGTGCGCGGGTCGAACTCGATGCCTTTCACCGGGCAGGAAAGTGCCACCCAGAGTTTCTGGTCGAGGGCTTTCAGCGCCAGAAGATCGGCAGCGGTGTCGATGCGAACCTGGTCGAAACCACCGGCACGGAAAAACTTGAAGGAATGGGCCATTAGTCTGCTCCGTCGCGAACGAAGGGATTGCTGCGGCGCTCTTCGCCAAAGGTGGACATGGGGCCGTGACCGGAAATGAATTCGACGTCGTTTCCGAGCGGCCAGAGCTTGCTGCGGATCGAGTCGATCAATGTCTGGTAATCGCCACGCGGAAAATCGGTGCGCCCAATGGAGCCGGCGAACAGCACATCACCGACAAGGGCCAACTTCGAAGATGCATGAAAAAAGATCACATGTCCGGGAGTATGGCCCGGCGTGTAGAACACCTGCAGGGTTTCGTTGCCTACCGTGACCGTGTCGCCATCGTTCAGCCAGCGATCCGGCGTAAATGCTTGCGCCAATGGAAAGCCGAAGCTGCGGCTTTGCGCGACCAGTTGGTCGATCCAGAAGCTTTCTTCGCGTTGCGGTCCTTCGATCGGCACACCGAGCCGCGTCGCCAGCTCGCCGGTGCCGCCGGCATGGTCGATATGGCCGTGAGTCAGCAGCAGTTTTTCAATCGTGACGCCGAACTTGGTAGCCGCCGCCAGCAGCTTGTCGATATCGCCACCGGGATCGACAAAAGCGCCCTTCATGGTTTCGGTACACCACAGCAGGGTGCAGTTCTGTTCAAAGGGCGTGACGGGAATGATGCGGTATTCCATGTGGGTTCCTATGAGAGGCAAGCGAAAAGGTGATGCTCACCACGAAAAGCACGGAGAAAGTAAGTCAGAAAACGCGGCCGTTCTCCGTGCTCTCCGTGTCCTCCGTGGTGAATGCCTGTGATCTTGAGGTTCAATCCGTCAGTCCACGCCGGTAATGAATGGCCTCGGCCACGTGGGCCGAATTGATCTGTGTCGCACCGGCCAGATCGGCAATGCTGCGCGCGACCTTGAGGACGCGATGATACGCTCTGGCGGTCAGCGACAAGCGTGCCATGGCCTGCTTGAGCAGTTGCGCGCCAGCATCGTCAGGGCGGGCGTGACGGTCGACTTCATCCGGCGTGAGTCGCGCGTTGGGCTTGCCCTGGCGTTCGATCTGCAGGGCGCGCGCCCGTGTTACGCGCTCGCGCACCTTTGCTGACGATTCGCCATCGCCACGCGCGGACAAATCGGCTTCCTCGACAGCGGGAACGTCAAGCATCAGGTCGATGCGGTCGAGCAGCGGCCCCGACAGCTTGCCGCGATAGCGCGCCACCTGGTCGGGCGTACAGCGACATTTGCCGGAGCGATGGCCTTGCCAGCCGCAGGGACAGGGATTCATCGCCGCGACGAGTTGAAAGCGCGCCGGAAATTCGGTGCGGCGCGCGACGCGCGCGATGTTGATCTGCCCGGTTTCCAGCGGTTCGCGCAGGGCTTCGAGCACGCCGCGCTGAAACTCCGGCAGTTCGTCGAGAAACAGCGTGCCGTTGTGGGCCAACGAAATCTCGCCCGGTTGCGGCGTGCCGCCACCGCCGACCAGTGCTGCGCTGGAGGCCGAATGATGCGGTGCGCGAAACGGCCTTTGGCTCCACTGCGCTAGGCGGAAGGTTCCGGCCAAGGAATGCACGGCGGCCGACTCCAGCGCCTCGGTCGCCGTCATCGGCGGCAAGAGGCCGGGCAGGCGTTGCGCCAGCATGGATTTACCCGCGCCCGGCGGGCCGCTCATGAGCAGGCTGTGGCCGCCGGCCGCAGCAACCTCCAGTGCGCGCTTGGCCTGGGCCTGGCCTTTGACTTCGGCCAGATCGGGGTAGTGCGCAAAACTCGGCGCTGGCGATACGGCAAAAGGCGCAAGCAGTTCGCGTCCGGCGAGATGGGCGCAGACCTGCAGCAGGTTCTGTGCCGGCAAAATGGTCATGGCAGCGATCAAGGCGGCTTCGGCGGCGCTGTCCTGCGGCAGCACGAAAGCACGCGCCGCCTGATGATCCGGCCCGGCCTCCTGGCGTATCGCCGCACACATGGCGAGCGCACCGCGCACCGCGCGAAGCTCGCCCGAGAGCGCCAGATCGCCGGCGAATTCGTGAGTATCCACATCGGGCG
>JAIPCT010000073.1 GCA_021738065.1 Burkholderiaceae bacterium | reverse complement strand
GGCATCGCCCGCCCAGTCGCGCAATTCTTCCAGCCGCGCCAGCCAGCGCGGGGCAAACGCCCGCCGTGGCGCTACCGCGCGCCCCGCTTGGCGGGCCATGGCGCCGGTTTCTGCCGCCCTCCCCTGCCAGTGCGGGGCACGGCAAAAACCGGCATCGAGCTGCGGCCACAGCGTGAGCGACGCCCGGGCATCCAGCGACGGCAAGAACCGTGGCTCGGATTCGGTAATGTCCTCGGCGTCAGCCGCATCGAGCAGCCGCGATTGCAATGCCGCGATTCGCTCACCGGCCAGGAACGCTGCCAATTCCGCCCGCCGTCCTGCGCCGACCCAGCCGATGGCGGCGAGAAATTCGTCGCGCAGGGGCGCTTCGCCAAACAGCACCGGCAAATCCAGCAGCCAGCGCCAGAGGTGTTCGCGCAGAACTTCCTGTTCAATGCTGTGCTCGAGACCCGGGAGCGCTTCCCGGCCGCGCGCCGCGTCCAGCGCCAGCGCCGCCGCGCGTCCCTGGGCCTTGCCGCACAGGGCGAACAACAGCGGCAGCAGGCGCACAGCCTCATCCGCGGGGCGACCGCGCAATTGCTGCGCGAGCGCCGGTCGCTCGCTGGCCACACGGACCTCGTTGACTCGCCCGGCAGCGCAGCGCAGCTGCACCCGGATGCATCCGGGATCAATGCCGCCGGATGTCATTTCGCCGCCAGCGGCAGACGCAGACTGAACAGCGCTCCGCCTTTGGCATGGTTGCACACGGTAAGTTTGCCGCCATGGCGCTCGACGATGCCATAACTGATCGCCAGGCCGAGTCCGGTGCCGCGCCCCACGGGCTTGGTGGTAAAGAAAGGGTCGAACAGCTTGACCAGGTTTTCACCCGGAATGCCGGGGCCGCTGTCGTGAAACTCTATCACCACCTCACCCTCTTCAACATGCCCTGATATCTCCAGTCGCCGCTTGCGTGCCGCCTCCGTGGCGTCGGCGGCATTTTGTACCAGGTTCATGACCACTTGCTGCATCTGACCCGGCGAGCCGGTTACGAGCATGGAAAGCGGCAGCTTGCGTTTCACTTCAAACTGATCGGCCGTCGCCTTGCACACCCACTGCACGGCCCGCTCGATCACTTCGACCAGATCAAAGTCGAGGCGCTCGTCGCGGTCGGTTGCAGAAAAGCGTTTCAGCGCATCGACGATGTCGCGAGTGCGCTCGGCGCCTTCCACCGTGCCATCGATCAGCGATGGCAGATCATTGAGCATGCGGTCGATGTGCAATTCGCGGCGCAGGGCTTCGCACTCCTGGTGCGGCGTGTCGCCGTGTATCGCCGCCAGATAGCGCGCAAGACGTTCGGCATAGCGTTTCATCGCGATCGTGTTGCCGTAGACGAAACTGATCGGATTGTTCAGTTCGTGCGCCACACCCGCGACCAGACGCCCCAGAGACGCCATTTTTTCGGAATGAATCAGTTGCTGCTGGGTGTTCTTGAGATCCTCGTGGGCGCGGCGCAGCGCCTGGTAGGCCCGCCGCAACTCACCCACCGGGCGGCCGGTAATGACCAGACCCAGCATCTTGCCGACGCCGTTGTAGCGCGGCGTGCAATTCAGGGAAACGGGAATCGCACTGCCGTTGGCGGCCTTGAGCTGTACTTCGCAGTCTTCCACGGTCTGACCGCTCTGGTCGGCAAACAGTCGGCCGGCACGCTGACGCGATTCCTCGTCGGCGAACAAATCGAATACCGGCCGCCCATGGAGGCTCGCCGCGTCTACACCAAGCAAGGAGGCCAGCGCTTCGTTGACGCTGTCGATCGTGCCGGCACGGTTGCAGACGATCAGCAGGTCCGACATCGAGGTCAGCACGGAAGAAATGAACTGCTGCGTATCCTCCAGCGTTGCGTTCTTCTCTTCCAGCGCGACTTCATATTGCAGCAAGTCGTTGTAGACCTCGTCCATCTTGCGAATCACGTCGAGCCAGATGCCGTCCTCGGCCGAGGCCCCGGCGGCAGCCGCGAGCATTTCGACAGTCACGGCCGAACGCGGCTCGACAGCTTTGTTGGCGGTTCCGGATTTCGATCGGGAATTTTCACTCATCTGTGGCACGCGCTCTCGTGGAACCTGCCGGCCCGGATTCGTCGAGCGGCCGGTAGACTTTCCGAAAGCGCGCATCCTCGACAATGCCGAAGTCACCCGGCGCGTATTGCAGCAGCCAGTCTCCCGCCCGGCCCAGCAGCAGGTCGCCTCCGGCGGAACGGGAAATGCTGAAGGCTTCGTCCATTTGCCGCGCCAGAACTGGCAACGGCCGTGCGGCGTATGGCCCGTCGGCACCCGCCGGCTGTGCATCCGCCGGCAGGTACTTGGCGTCGAAGCGGCTGCGCGAGACACTCCAGCGGTCTCCCGTCGAACCGGTGATCAATGCATCGCCCGCCGCAAACCGGTTCAATCCTTCGCGGCTGACCAATTCGCCGCCGGCACCGGCGAACACCACATCCACGGTTTCGTGCTTGACAAACGCGATGGTGGATTCATCCGCAGCCAGGTCAGCAGTCTTGAGTTCGAGCATCTTAGTTAGCGTGAAACCGCTGGTTCCATGCGACGGCCGACCGTCACGCAGAACCAGCCGCAAGTGACTGGCCTCCCTCGCGAGCGGGAGGAAGCGTGGAAGCGGACCTGCTTGCAGGGTTTGCCTTGTTTCATCGTCGGGGGTGTCGCCATCCGCTCGATTGTCGGGATCAACAAACAACGCTGAAGTTTCGCACATGGCGGCAGTTTGCGCCTGCATTGCGTCTGCGTCTTTTGATGCCGGATTTGCCTTCAGGCCGCGTCGAGCGCCGCTTCCCATGCCAGCATCGCCGACTTGCGCTCGCTGCCCCAGCGATAGATGCCGGCGTCACCCGTTTCGCGGATCACCCGATGGCAGGGAATCAGATAGGCCAGCGAGTTCGCCGCCAGCGCACTGCCGACGGCGCGCTGCGCGTTCGGCATCCCGGCGCTCGCCGCGAGCTGGCTGTAGGAGACGATCCGCGATGTCTTGACATCGAGCAGCGCCTCCCAGACCTTGATTTGAAAGTTGCTGCCGCGCAATACCAGATGCAGTTGGGGGGGCGGCGCGTCAGGCGGCGATGGGTCGGGGAAGATGCGCGCCACGTAACTCCGGGCTGCCGCCGGATCGCTGGTCAGCGTTGCCTCAGGCCATTGCTCCGCCAGTTCGACAAGTCGGCGACTCGCATCGTCATCGCAGAACGCCATGTAGCACAGCCCGCGCGGCGTCCAGGCCAGCAAGGCCTCGCCGAAGGGCGTTGGTGCAAGCCCATGGGTGATCGGCACACCGGCACCGCGGCGCCTGATTTCGCCCGGCGTCATGGCTTCGCAGGTCACCATCAGGTCGTGCAAGCGGCCCGGCCCGGAAAGCCCGGAGGCAACGGCGACGGACAACACGTCGGCCGACTTGCGCAAGGCCTGCTTGGCGTATTCCTTGGTCAGGAACTGCAGGAAACGCTTGGGGGAAATGCCGGCCCAGGCGGCAAAGACGCGCTGCAAATGGAATTCGCTGAGATGAACCGCGTTGGCGATTTCGGCCAGCGAGGGCTGGCGCAAGGCGCTGCCGCGGATGAACTCGATGGCCCTGGCGACGATGGCATATTGCCGCCCGCGATCGTCAAGCAGCGCATCATCCATGTGCCGCCGCCGTTTTCCGAAACAGGTTCGAGAGCGAAAAACCCGTCACCATGGCCGTGCCAAAAATCACGATGACCGAGCCGGCAATGGTATGCCAGCCGATCACCTCGCCCAGAAACAGGCTTCCCCACAGGATGCCGAATAGCGGAATCAGGAAAGTTACCGTCAAGGCCGATGCCGCGCCGAGATCGACGATCAGGCGGAAATAGAGCAAATAGGCGATGCCGCTGCAGAGGATGCCCAGCGCCACCACCGAACCGATCACGCCGGGGCCGGGCAAGGTCGTGACCGGAAAGAACAGCAGCGCGGGTGCCAGGATGAGTGTCGCCGCCCACATCGAACCATGGGCATTGGCAAACGGTTCGATGGCTTGCGCCGATTTCACGTAGAGACTGGAAACCCCGTAGGACGCCGCCGCACCCAATGCCGCCGCAATGGCCAGGCCGGCGTCCGGCAGTACGGTAATCTTGTCGAAACCGACCAGCAGCGCGACACCGGCAATACCCAGGCCCAGGCCGAAAGCTGCCTTCGCCGTCAGCAGGGTCCGGGTCCAGATCGCGCCAATCGCCGCGCTCCAGATCGGCGCCGTGGCGTTCAGAATCGAAAGCAGCGATGCCGACAGCGTCTGCGCCGCGAAGGCAAACAACAGAAACGGAAAGGCGGAATTGAGCAGGCCGAGGACCAGGTAGTGCCGCCAGTGCAGCCGGATGTCCAGTTTTTTCTTCAGCAGCAAGGCCATCGCCAGCAGGAACAAGGCCGCCAGCGCCACCCGGAACTCGACCAGCGCCGCCGGCCCGAGCGCGGGCACGGCGATGCGCATGAAAAGAAATGCGGCGCCCCAAATGGCGGACAGGGTAAGGAGTCGGATCAAGCTGGCTGCATTCATTGATACGGTTCCGGTTGGCAGGTTTGCGGCGCAGTTTCATCCAGCACGCGCTTTTGCGCCACCCGATTCTTGCGCTCTTGCAGCAAGTCGGCGGCAAACGCCGAGCCGGCCCGAAAAATCGGTTAGGCTCCGCGCATGGATTTTCTTGATCTTACCGGTTTGCTGCTGCTGGCCGCCGCCGGCTGGCTATGGCTTGACAGCCTGAAAGCGCGCGAGGCCGCTGTCGCCGCGGCCAAATCCGCCTGCAACTCCGAATCGCTGCTGCTGCTCGACGACACGGTTGCGATCGCCAAAATCAGTCTCGCCCGCGATGACGAAGGCGTGATGCGCCTGCGCCGGGTCTACGGCTTCGAATACAGCGACACCGGCAACGACCGCCGGCCAGGAAGTGTCGTGATGCGGGGAAACCACGTCATCGTGATCAATCTGAATCTGCCGCAGGCGCAAGAGCCGCCAGATCCGATAGTGCTTCGCGTCCCCTGGCACTGAGTCCTGGGAAACAGTGCGGGCCAAGCAGGCATACCGGCGCTTTTGCTTCTTGGAACATACCTCAATCACACTAAGTTAAATACGGCAATCCCGGTATATACGAAGTGGACTACACGGAGCATGCTGGTATCGAGAACGGCTGGGATTCAACCAGTACTCCAGCTTGACCCTGATCGAAAGCTATTGCTTCGACCAACTGCTTCGGAGTTCACAACATGGATACCACAATCCAGACTTCGGCTGCGCCAAATCGAGCCACCGAGCTGAAAAGCAAAACACTTCCTACGCTGACAATTGATTCGAACGGATGCATATCGCATGCCAACAACAGCGCGGAGAACTTGTTCGATTATCCATCCGGGGAGATGGTTGGCCTGCACATTTCGTCAGTCGTTCCCGCTCTAGAGGAAATAGAAGTCCCAGACCAAAGAAGCCTTGGCCTTGTCAGGTACCTGAGCCGTTGTGGAGTTAGCTTCACCGCACACGACAGCAAGCGTCAATGTTTTCCCTGCAAGCTTTCAATCATTGCGCTTCATGATTCCCGGTACGGTAGTTATCGCGTCGTCGTCACCAAACCGGAAAGCCACTAACTGGCAGATTGCGGATGCAGTGGGCACAATGCTGCCGGACTCCAAACTGCGGCAAATCGCTCAATGCACCGTACACACCATGCAAGGGTCGAAACTGCGCACCACGTGATGGATGCTGGGCGCTAGCAGTCCGCCATTCATGGAATTTCGCCAAGAATTTTCTTTCGACTATCGCCAGATGTCATTGTCCTGAAACCTCGCGCAACAAGCGCCCAAATTCATCCGAATCGCGGAGTATCGTTCGAGCTGCGGCGACCAGCTTGTCGACCTCGTCGTGGGCTAGCGCAAACGAAGTCGGAATGGACTGAAGTTTTTCGCGAAGCCTTGGATCAGGATGAGACTGAAGGCTTACATCGATTACGTAAAGATCTATCGACGAAGACAGCGCGCGGCTGTCGGTACGCGACGCGCGGCGAAGCTTTTCACGCCATTGCTCCATGCGACTCGCCAGAATCTCTCTGGTCTCGCGTGACCGCCTTGAAAGACTCGCCGACGAGACCGCTTCGACCACATCGGTAATTGTTGGCGTTTTATCGCTGCGATCGAGAGACATGTTTGGACCTTGTTCGGCATTCACGTTGATGATGATCAGCTTGTCGACGTCGCGAAAGCCATTCCGCTCGATCGGCCTAGGCGTCTCGTCGGAGTGCTCAATGTTGTCTATGATCCAGCGCACCGCCAGATTGTCCGACAACCCACCGTCCACCAGGTGAATGTATGGACGCTTCTCCGAGTCAAGATAGGCTCCTGCGGTTGCTGCGACTCGAGGGTTTGCGCGGCCCGCCAGAGGGAATTGCGTGCAATCCTTGGCAAAGTTCCTTGCCGTGATCGGGCTCAGGACCAGCGGGACCGCGCTGGACGCGGCCACCGCAACGGCGAGCGGAACCTTGTCGAGACGAGAACAGAGAATGTCGAACTGATCCTGGGAGAACTCGAATCCGCTGCCGAGGGTGAGGTCGGTCGCGGTAACGAGAAGAAATGGTCGGGTGCGCCGTGTGGCGAGATCGCCGTAAGTGGCCCCGTGGAACAAATCTTCATCGAGTTGTTCGGCAAGCAGATGCCCGCGACCAAACCACGGCGAGCTCAACTGGACAGCGTTGCCGAGGCTTCGTATGCGCGACATCAGCCCACCCTGGAATTCTGATTTCAGAAATTTCGGCTCAAAGCTCCTGAATATCTCTTCTCCGAATGCAGCGAAATAAGCCGCCGTGATGCTGCCTCCGGATACGCCGGCGACGACATCGATCTCGTCAAGCAGCGTGGTCGCCTCGCCCATTCGCCGGATTGGCGTGTTCTTGAGTTCGTTCAGCACACCATAGGCAAAAGCAGCGGCGCGGGTTCCGCCACCTGAAAAGGTAAGGATGACGACGAGCTTGTCGCTGTTGCCGCTATTCAGGGACAGGTTCTGCAGACGGTACTCCGCGACGCTTGGCTCAGAGGACGTGGGCTGGTTCAGGGGCTGATTCAACGGCGGCCGCATCGTCGAGCAGCCAGACAGTAGGGCACCGATCGCCAGCATCCCGAACCACTTAAGGCAAGGACTGCGCACAATCGCATTGTGGATGGTCAGGCCAGTCATGATTGGAACGGAGGAAGTGTCGTCGATCCGAGATTCACCATGAAACCCGCTTAGCGGACTTCCGCCTTCCCATAGAAATGCTCAACGAACGGCTTGCGGAACGCCTGATGGCAGGCCAGGCAGGATGACTGGATTTTCTGGAAGGCCGCAATGGCCGCCTCCCCGTTTCCGCTCTTTGACGCCTTGGCCAGCGCCATCGCGTTGTCATGAGTTTCGCCGTCGAAGGCCTTGAAGCGCGGCGCGTTGCTGCCGACGAAGCCCATGAATCGCATTTTTTCGTCTGCCGGCGGCTGCGGATGGACGGCGATCGCCAGCGCCGCTTTTTCGACCATTGCGTAGTCCTCCCGCGACAGGCCGTCGACGACGACCTGCATGTTCCTGCCCATGTCTTTCATGATGCCCTGCAAGGCCAGAGGCTCCGCCGCCAGACTCGTCGCAGGCACCCACGCGAAGCCCAGTGCAATCAGCCATGTCCATGTCGTGTAATCGCGGCTGTTCCTGACCATATTTCGGGTGAATCTCATGTCGTTTCCTCTTCTTCAAAAACGTTCTCAGTTGAAAATAGCGCCGCGAACGGGCGCCGGCGTATTGCGAATGCCAGGCCAGGATCATCGTGGGAACAGTGGGGTGCTATGCCAAATACGGCACGTGAAAATAGAACGCGCTTTTGAGCGCGGTCAGCTGGATATCCTGGTGTCGTGTGGCACGCCGCAACAGTTGCAACAGCGCCCGCCGGCCTGGCGGCAGGCAAACCAGGCGATGCCGGTCCACAGCACCATACGCAGCGTCAATGCGCCGGCAGTGCGCAACTCGAACGAAACACCCGTCAGGACGAACAGGCCGAAGTAGATAAATGCAAGCGCGGTGGCGGCTGCAATGCCGAGCGCCAGGCGCGCCGCCCACAGCTGTCTGCGTACCAGCCCGACAGCTGCGGTGACGTAGGCGAATCCGGCAAGGAAGTTGAACCAGACGACGAAGGGCATGTAGTTGCCCGCCGCCTCGCGCGCTGCCTCGCCCCCGAACAGCACGTTGCCGCCGGAGACGATGGTGGCAAGACCGAAAGCCAGGGCCACGGCGGCGACGGCGTAGGGAGCAAAGCGTGAAAGCTTGTGGTTCATGCGAGATCCTTGGTTTGATGTCGTGCGGGTCAGAAACGGTACTCGATGCCGACGCTGGCCGAGACCTGATCTCTGGCCCCGAGATTCGCCACGATGGGGCTGTCGGCCGCGTCACCCAGCAGTCGCTTGTAGCGCAGCGTGGCAAAGCCTGCCCACTGGCGGTTTATCGAGTAGTCGGCCATGAGGCTGGCGCCGACATGCTTGAAGCCCGACCCAGCATCGTATTGGGCGATGCCGGAGTTCGCAGACTGTGTGGCGTCGATGCCGAAGAAGGTTTTCATGTAATCGGATGAGGCCCAGGTCGTGTCGAGATTGGTACGCAAGCGCAACTTCTCGGAAATCCGCATGCCACGACCGGCGATGAAATTCACCGTTGCGCCCTGATCGGTGTTGGTGAGGTTCTGCCTGACATAGACAGACGCCTGCCAGCCTTGCTTGCGGAAGCGAACAAAACCGCCCGCGTCAAGTGCCCGATCGATATCCCCCAGCCCGTTCAGCGCGGCGTTGTCATCCTGTTCGCGGCCGCTGCGCAGGGCCAGCAGCGGTCCGGCCGTGATGGCTACGCCGTGCCCGGTCTGGTAACGCAGAAGATTGGCGCCCGCCTTCATGCCGGTGAGAAAGAAGGTGTCGCCGTAGAAGAGATTGATGTTCGGCGTGAGCCGCATCTTCTTGTCCTTAGCCCCTTCATACTCGGGCCTTGTGCCCACTCCCATGCCGATGCTGCCATGCAGGCCGACGCCCGGGGTGACGGGCATGTCTTCCTGCGCCGCGGCTTGGCCAGTGGCAAGCATCAGCAAAGCCATGCCCATGGTTGTGGTAATTGTCATAGTGGTGAATCTCATTGGGTGCATCCTCTTCTGTGGTGAATGGGTTGAAGCATTTTTTGGGGTTGTTTCAAACTCGAATTGCTGGTCCGGAACATTCATCGCGTCGTACGAAGCCGGCAGGAAAGAAACTCGAAACAGTGCTCGACACACGACTCCAGGGTCTGATCGACTGTATCGACCACGATATCCGGAGCCTTGGGTACGTCGTATGGCGCGTCGATACCGGTAAAGTCACGCAACTGGCCACTGCGTGCGAGGCGATAAAGTCCCTTGGGGTCGCGGTGCTCGCAGGTCTCGATGTCCGCTTTCAGATAAAGCTCGAAAAACGGCCGCCCCTTTGCGGTTGAACGTGCGGTGTCACGATCCATCGCATAGGGCGATATGGAGGCCGCTATGCAAACGAAGCCGGCATCGGCAAAAAGTGCAGCCGCTTCGCCGACCCGGCGTGTGTTCTCCCGTCGCGACTGCGGCGAAAAACCAAGATCGGAATTCAGTCCGTGGCGAAGATTGTCTCCATCAAGCACATACACCATGAAACCTGCGCCGAACAACTTGCGCTCGAGGTTCATCGCCAGCGTGGATTTACCCGAACCCGATAGCCCCGTCAGCCAGACCACGGCGCCCAAATGGCCAGCCCGGGCGACTCTTTCCACATCCGCTACCTGATGGGAAACGCGACTGAGAGTGTTCGTCCGCCGCGGCGTTGCCGGCCACGCCCCAGGATCGGAGTGGCAGGCCGGATCAATGTCAGGCGAAAACATGATGTTCCGTGTTTTCTCCGGCGTATTTCCGGAATGATTCATAGGCGCTCCGCATTTCATCCAGACGCTCGGCATCGGGGAGGACGTGTTTTTGCTGAGCTTCGCCGCGGACAATCCGCCCCAGGCGGATGTTCTCCGACATGTCGCCGTACTTGGGTTGCCCCGTGTGCTTGAATAGACCGTAGTTTTCGGAGAGCCTCGGCGCGATGGCCAAACGGCTGCTCAGGGCCGAGAGCGTAGCGGCTGTCTTGTCAACCAGCGCCTCGGAATCGAGATAGAAAACCCGGCCCCGGCGACGGTCGATCAGATCACGCAAAGCGGCAAGTCGGGCCGCATAGTAGTCACATGCGCCATCCAGGTCGCGGATGCCGCCCGCCTTGATCTTCAGGATGCTCTCAATGGTTTGCCGCGGTTCGCGAACCATGACGATCATCGACACGTCATCGCGGTCGAGGACCTTCTGCCGGATCGGCAGGTTGTGCACGATCTTGTCCAGTACGTAGCGGTGGGCCGCGGTCTTGCCGCTGGCATCCTCGGCCTTGGCGGAAAGTTCCAGCAGATCCGGCCAGCCGCGCAGTTTCTGGTGCAATTCGGCGTAGCCGCAGACCGATGGATGGCTGCCGACGATATGGCTCAGAAGTGTGGTGCGAGCGCGCATGTGGCTGCACAACAAGATGAAACCGCGGCGCTTGAGCAAAGAATTGTCGCCATAGCACCGCGGTAGCAAGCGCAATGCCTTGCCCGGCCTCATCTTGCGGCACCGATGACGCCGACCCCGACGGTGACCGTATTGCCGGGGTGATACGGCAGCGTCGCCGTGATGTCTCGTTCGTTGTAGCGATAGACCAGGTTGTAGCCGGAGACCTCCTGGCGATGAGTATCGATCTGCCGGCAACGCTGGACCTGTTGCGGAGCTGCCGCCTGCTTTGAGTTGTCGATCCGGTCGCCGACGATCGCACCCGTGGCAGCGCCGAGCGCGGTGGCCACATCGCGGCCACGACCATTGCTGACCTGATTGCCGAGTATGGCTCCGGCCACCCCGCCGATAACCGCCCCGCCGTAGGAGCGTTCTTGGGTTTTGCTCGGGGTGGCCGTTTCGGTCCAGCATTCCTGCCTCGGCTCGACCACCTGCCGGTAGATCGGGGTGGCGGAAATCACCTGGGCTGTATCGGTGAAATCCGCCGCCTGGGCCGCCGACACGCCGCCGCCGATCGCCATATAAATCAGCCAATGCTTGCACATGTTCATGGCCTCGCAATCAGCGCCCGCGACCGCCGCCCATGCCGCGCCCGCCGCCACCGCTACCATTAGCGTCACCTCGACGGGACTCGTAGCCTTGACCGTAGCCGCCGCCCTGTCCACTACCATCCCGGCTGCGTTGGCGCGTCCCCTCGGCTTGCTGACTTGCCATGCGCTCGCGTCCGTCGGAACGGGTTTCGCGCATGAGTTTCTGTTCCTCAGGCGTCATGCTGCGCACGCGCTCCTGCATTTGATCGCGGTAGGCAGCTCGATCTTCCGAGCTCATGCTGCGCATCTGCTCGCGCTGTTGCGCTGGATCCGTGGGCAAGGGCAAATCCTCTGCCAGAACACTGCCTGCACCAAGCAGGGCCATACCAATTACGCCGGCCTTTAAATACTGTGCTGCTTTCATGATTTTCTCCTGTGATTGAATGCTGAAACCGAAGGCTCCGTGATCTGATTTCCCGGAACTGAACTTCAGTGCGTGCATCATCGCCGTAAGTCGTAACAGCGCCATATCCCTACGGCATCGCTCTGTTTCCGATTGTTTCCGGCTGTTTCAGAAACGCGAACGAGCCCATTCGTTGCGCTACACTCATCCGATGAAATCAGCCCCCACCGAGCGCGTTCTTGTCGTCGATGACGATCCCGCGCTGCGCGAATTGCTTGCCGACTATCTGACTGCGAATGGCCTTGTGGTCGAGGCAGTGGGAGATGGTGCCGCGATGCGGCGTGCGCTGGCGGGCGGCATGCCGGATGCCATCGTTCTCGATCTGATGCTGCCCGGCGAGGATGGCCTGAGTCTGGCGCGCGGACTGCGAACCCATTCCGATGTGCCGATCCTGATGTTGTCGGCGCGCGGCGAGGAGATCGACCGTGTGATCGGCCTTGAGGTGGGTGCCGATGATTACCTGGCCAAGCCTTTCGGCCCGCGTGAGTTGCTGGCCCGCCTTCGGGCCTTGCTGCGGCGTAACCGAACAGTAGCGGTGGAGAACAAATCCACTTCACCGCATCCCCGTTTCGGGCCCTTCCAGCTGGATCTGGCTGCGCATCGACTGCTGCGTGATGGTGTCGAGGTGCGCCTGACCAGCGCCGAATTTGATCTGCTGCGGGTATTTGTCGAACACCCCAATCGTGTCCTTTCTCGCGACACCTTGGTGAGCCAGTTGAAAGGCTATGAACGTGACCCCTTCGATCGCAGCGTCGATATCCGTGTGACCCGCCTGCGGCGCAAGATCGAAGTCGATCCCACCGCTCCGGCCTTCGTGCGCACCATTCGCGGTGAAGGCTACCTGTTCAATCCGCGCGGCGAACAAACATGAAAGCCAGCGCGTTCTGGAAGCGCACCAGCCTTGTTCAGCAAAATGCACTGCTGCTTGGTGTGGTGTTCGTGGTTTTCGAACTGCTGGCGGCAGCAGCCGTGGCGGTTTTTGTGATGGCGCCGATGGCGCGTCGCTCGACGGATGATCTCGCCAACTTGATGGTGCTGTCGGCCCAGACCTGGAGTGAGCTGCCCCCCGCGACCCGGCCTGATTTTGAGCGGGAACTGGCGCGGAATTACTTATTGACCCTGCGTGCCGAGCCTCCCGGAGTCGATGGCAAGGAATGGCATGGCGCCTATCTGTACTTTCTGGAAGAGGCTCTGACACAGAAGACCGGGCATGCGCAGCAACTGGTACGCGAGACCATTGATGGTGAGATCTGGTACTGGGCATCGCTTCCGTCGGCGGATACCAGCCTCTCGGTGGGGTTCCCCATACGACGCGTGGGAGCCCAGCCATTTGCCGCCATTTTGCTGTCTTCGCTGATTGGTCTGATTCTGGCGCTCATGGCTGCCGTCTGGCTGGCGCGGCGCTCGGTGGTACCGCTGGCTCGTCTGGAGCAGGCGGCGACCCAGATCGGACGCGGCGAAATCACCGAGCTGTTGCCGGAAACCGGGCCGCGAGAGCTGGCCACTCTGGCGCATCGCTTCAACGAAATGGCGCGACAAGTGCGCGAACTTCTGGCTGGCCGTACCACTTTGCTGGCGGGGGTTTCTCACGACCTGCGCACTCCCCTGGCACGGATGCGACTGGCTCTGACGCTATTGGCAGACAAGCCGAGTCCGAAGCTAACTGGCCGGCTGGAAAAAGACATCGAAGAAATGGACAGCCTGATCGGGCAGGTACTCAATCTCGCTCGCGGCATGGATCGGGAAGCGGCGACGGAGATCGACGTACCGACCTTGCTAGCGGAACTGGCGGCGGGAGCGCCGGATGGCCGGGTACAGGTGAGGGCCACGCTGCAAGCCTGCCAGGTTCAGGCACCACTGTCGGCGCTGCGGCGGGTGATCGGCAACCTGCTCGACAATGCGCTGCGCTATGGCGGCGATCAGCCCGTGGAATTGCTCGCCGAGCAGACCTCGAAGAAGGTTCGTATTGGCATTCTTGACCGTGGGCCTGGCATTCCACCCGAACAGATGAACGCCGTGTTTCAGCCATTTCATCGAGTCGAAATGTCGCGTGGACCTACTACCGGTGGCGCCGGACTTGGACTGGCCATCGTGCGCCAATTGGCGGATACCTACGCTTGGCAAGTGGACCTTCGTCCCCGCCCGGATGGCGGGCTGGAGGCCTGGCTGACGCTGCCGACGGAGTGACGAGAGTTGTTTCGAGCCCGGTTGCGCGCGAGGGCGAAGGCGCACGGACAGAAGTAGCGGAGATCGCTGGTACCGGAACTGATCGCCATTGGGGGCACCAAAAGTCGGCGCTGGTGACACGGCGCACGGCGCTGCGCCGGACACGCCTGCTTCGGCTCAAGCCACCCGCGGCAATCGCAGCAAGGCGCGCAAGCCGCCCGCGGCGCGGTTCTCCAGCGATACGTCGCCGCCGTGGCTGCGGGCAATCTGGCGAACAATGGCCAGTCCGAGGCCGACGCCACCGGTGTCGCGATTGCGTGAAGTCTCCATGCGGTAGAAGGGCTCGAACACCTGCTCCAGCTCGGCTTCCGGCAGGCCCGGTCCGGCGTCGGCAATGGCGATCAGCAGTTCGCCGTCTTTCGCCGTCGACAGGCTGACATCGGCTCGGTTGCCGTACTTGAGGGCATTGTCGATCAGGTTGGCCATGGCGCGGCGCAAGGCCCGTGGACGCGCGACAATGCGCAGGGCATCTGGGGCGCGTAGCGTAACGATGCCGCCCGCCTCGATGAAGTCATCGGTCAGAGTTTCAGCCATGGCCACCAGATCCACCGGCTGCATGGCTTCCTCGACCGCCTTGCCTTGCAGGAAATCCAGCGTACCGCCCAGCAGTTCCTGCATGTCGTCCAGATCGTGCAGGAAACGTTGCCGCAGTTCCGTATCGGCCAGCATTTCACTGCGCAGTTTCAGGCGGGTCACCGGTGTCTTGAGGTCGTGGGAAACCGCCGCGAGGAAGCGTTCCCGCTCCTCGATGTCGTGGCGTATGCGCGTCTGCATGGCGTTGAAAGCGTGTGCAGCCTGCCGTACTTCGCTCGGCCCATCTTCGGCCAAGGGTGGGCGCCTCAGGTCCTCGCCCAGATCGCGAGCCGCGCGCGCCAGATCGGTCAGCGGCCGCACCGTCATGCGCGCGGCGAACCACACCAGGAGAATGACCGCGCCCAGCATTACGCCTAGATTGACCAGCAAATGCCAGGGCCAGGCGAAGATTTCGGTCGGTGCATTGCCTTGGATGCGCAACCAGTCACCGGTAGAAAGCCGAATATAAAAATCGAAGACGAAGTCACCGATGCGCGGCAAGCGCACGGCACGAACCTCGACACCAGGTCCCAGCAGAGCGGCGATGCCATCGAGAATCTCTGGAAACATCGCAACATCATCGCTCGCCCGCGGCGCCTGGATTTCCAGTGTCAGTTGCTGACGCGGGGTCGACAGCAACCTGGCCAGCCGTTCGCGCTCCGCTCCGGATTGACTATCGATCGCGTGATAGACGGCCGTTACCCGCTGCGCAAGTTCCTGACTGACGGTACGGCCGACGGTGCGCCTCAGTTCAGTCAAATGTAATGCCGCACCGAGCAACTGCGCCAGCAACAGACCCGCCGTCATGACCAGCACCAGGCGGCCGAACAGGGTGCGCGGCAGCCAGGCCATCACGCCTTGTCGACCGCCGCCGCAAGCACGTAGCCTTCGCCGCGCACGGTCTTCACCAGTTGCGGTTCGCGACCGTCGTCGCGCAAGCGCTTGCGCAGGCGCCCGACCAGCACGTCGATGCTGCGGTCGAACAGAATGGATTCGCGACCATTGGCCAGTTCGAGCAACTGGTCGCGCGAAAGAACGCACTGCGCGTGATCAAGAAACACCCGCAGCAGTCGGTACTCGGCGCCGGAAAGTGGCACCACCAGGCCGTCCGGCGCGACGAGATGACGCGCTGCGACGTCCAGTGTCCAGTCAGCGAAACGCAGGGCGACGATGTCCTCGGCGGCGAGATTCGGCGGCAAGGACTGAGCGCGCCGCAGGATGCTCTTGATGCGCGCCAGCAACTCACGCGGATTGAATGGCTTGGCCAAATAATCGTCGGCGCCCATTTCCAGGCCGATGATGCGATCGACCTCCGTGCCGCGCGCGGTGAGCATCAGCACCGGCAGGTTGGAGCGCGCCCGCAGGTCGCGGCACAGCGTCAGTCCGTCCTCGCCGGGCAACATCAGGTCGAGCACCACCAGGTCAACGCGATGTGCGTCGAACATCCGTCGCATGGCCTTGCCGTCTGCCACCGCGGATACGCGATAACCGGCCTGCTCAAGGTACTCGGTGAGCAACTTGCGGATCTCGCGGTCATCGTCGACGACCAGCAGGTGCTCCTGTGCCGTGGTCATGTCTTTCTCTCACGCATACGCTCAGTCCAGCAGGATATTGATCGACCTTACGTCATCTTCTCCCAAAATGCCTGCGGTGGCTTTGAGTTTGAGCAGTGCCGCGAGGGTGTCGAGACGCGCCTTGGCCAGCTTTTGCCCGGTATCGTAGAGTTGGGATTGCGCGTTCAGCACGTCGATGTTGATGCGCACGCCAACTTCATAGCCAAGCTTGTTCGAATCCAGTGCCGACCGGGAGGATACCAGTGCCGCTTCGTAGGCCTTGACCTGGGAAAGGCCTGAAGTGACGCCCAGATAGGCCTGCCGCGCCGCCAGGGCCGCGCCGCGTCGGGCATTGTCCAGATCGGCGACGGCCTTTTCCTTCAGCGCCACGGCCTCCCGATTCCTGGATGATACGGCTCCACCAGCAAACAAGGGCAGGCTCAACTGTAGACCGATGGTGCTGGCGTTGCTATCCACGCCCGCGCCGAATGTCGAGCTATAGCTCTGCGCGCTGTTGCCGTGAGTTGCCACCAGATCGAGCGTCGGGTAATGGCCGGCGCGTTGCTTTTCGATCTCTCGTTGCGCAATTTCGAGGCTGACTTGCGCGACCTGGACGGTGGCCGCACCGGCCTCGGCCATCTCGACCCACTGGTTCAAGTCGGCCGGCTGCGGTGGCGTCAGGGTGACGCCCTGGCGCAAGCGCTTGAGGGTTTCCGGATGCTTGCCGGTCAACATTTGCAAGACATGCCCCTTGACCTTCAGATCATTCTGCGCAGCAAGTTCCTGGGCGGTGATGAGGTCGAAGCGGGCCTGCGCTTCGTGGCTGTCGGTGATCGTCGCGGTACCGACTTCGAAGTTTC
>JAIPCT010000072.1 GCA_021738065.1 Burkholderiaceae bacterium | reverse complement strand
GTGCGCGCCGTGGTCAATGATCTTCACAGCGGAATGTTTCCGTGCTTGCGCCACGGATTCTCGATCTTCTTGCCGCGCAGCATCGCCAGGCTGCGGCAGATGCGTTTGCGGGTTTCGTTGGGCATGATCACGTCGTCGATGAAGCCGCGCGCGCCGGCGACGAAAGGATTGGCGAACTTGGCCTTGTACTCGGCCTCACGCGCCGCAACTTTGGCGGCGTCATTTTTCTCTTCGCGGAAAATGATCTCGACGGCGCCCTTGGGTCCCATCACGGCGATCTCGGCCGAGGGCCAAGCGAAATTGACGTCGCCGCGCAGGTGCTTCGAGGCCATCACGTCGTAAGCGCCGCCGTAAGCTTTGCGGGTGATCAGCGTGACCTTGGGCACGGTGCATTCGGCGTAGGCGTAGAGCAGCTTGGCGCCGTGCTTGATGATGCCGCCATACTCCTGCGAAGTGCCGGGCATGAAGCCGGGCACATCGACCAGGGTGATGATGGGGATGTTGAAGGCGTCGCAGAAGCGCACGAAGCGGCCGGCCTTGATCGACGACTTGATGTCGAGGCAGCCGGCCAGCACCATCGGCTGGTTGGCGACGATGCCGACGGTCTGGCCTTCCATGCGGGCAAAGCCGATCAGGATGTTCTTCGCATGGTCGGGCTGGATCTCGAAGAAGTCGGTGTCGTCCACCATCTTCAGGATCAATTCCTTCATGTCGTAGGCCTTGTTGGCGTTGTCCGGCACCAAGGTGTCGAGTGAGAAATCGAGGCGATCCGCCGGGTCGAAGGTCTGCCGCACCGGCGGCTTCTCCCGGTTGTTGAGCGGGAGATAGTTGAAGAAGCGCCGCAGCATCAGCAACGCATCGACATCGTTCTCGAACGCCAGGTCGGCGACACCGGATTTGCTCGAATGCGTCACCGCACCACCGAGTTGCTCGGCGGTGACTTCCTCGTGGGTAACGGTCTTCACCACCTCGGGGCCAGTGACGAACATGTAGGAGGAATCCTTGACCATGAAAATGAAGTCGGTCATCGCCGGACTGTACACCGCACCGCCGGCGCAAGGGCCCATGATCATCGAGATCTGCGGGATCACGCCGGAAGCCATGACGTTGCGCTGGAAGACGTCGGCATAGCCGCCGAGCGCCGCGACACCTTCCTGGATGCGCGCGCCGCCCGAATCGTTGAGGCCGATCACCGGGGCGCCGACCTTCAGCGCATGGTCCATGATCTTGCAGATTTTTTCCGCGTGGGCCTCGGACAGTGCGCCGCCGAACACCGTGAAATCCTGGGAAAAGACGAACACCATACGGCCGTTGATGGTGCCGTAGCCGGTAACAACGCCATCACCCGGGATGTGGCTGTCGCCCATGCCGAAATCGACGCAGCGGTGTTCCTTGAACATGTCCCACTCTTCAAAGGTGCCGTCGTCGAGCAACATCTCGATGCGTTCGCGCGCCGTCAGCTTGCCTTTTGCGTGCTGCGCGTCGATGCGCTTCTGGCCGCCGCCCAGCGCCGCCCTGCCGCGCTTCTCATCCAACTGGTTGATGATGTCGTGCATGCGAAAATCCTCCGATCAAACAAATTGTGAGGTGTGGCCAACCAGGGCCAAAAGACGCTGGGCCGCCGCGGCCGGCGTCGTCGTGCCGGCCTCGACGGAAACGCTAAGCTCGACCAATGCCGCCTTGACCGCCGGGTGCTGACGAAAACGGCTGCGCAGGCCACTGTCGATCTGCTGCCACATCCAGGCCAGAGCCTGATGGCGGCGCTTGGTCTCGAACTCGCCACTGGCGGCCAGGACGCTCCTGAATTTCTCGATGACCTGCCAGAATTCGACCAGACCCTCCTTGCGGATGGAGGACAGCGTCAGTACCGGCGGTTGCCAGTTGCTTGACGCGGGATGCAGCATGGACAAGGCCGAGCGCATTTGGGCGGCCGCCAGTTGCGCCGCCTTCGGGTCGATGTCCGCCTTGTTGAACACCACCACATCGGCCAGTTCGACGATGCCTTTCTTGATCGCCTGCAAGTCGTCGCCGGCGTTCGGCAACTGCAGCAGCACGAATGTGTCGGTCATGCCGGCGACGGCGGTTTCCGACTGGCCGACACCCACCGTCTCGACAATGATGATGTCGTAGCCGGCAGCTTCGCACAGGAGCAAGGCTTCGCGCGTGCGCTCGGCCACGCCGCCGAGGCTGCCCGAAGCAGGCGACGGCCGGATGAAGGCTTCACTGCGCTGCGAGAGCAGTTCCATGCGCGTCTTGTCGCCGAGTATCGAGCCACCATGCACCGATGACGATGGATCAACCGCAAGCACTGCCAGGCGGTGGCCATGCTCGATCAGGTACATCCCCAGGGCTTCGATGAAGGTCGATTTTCCAACACCCGGCACGCCAGAAATCCCGATCCGTAGAGAACGACCTGTATGCGGCAGCAAGGCGGCGAGGAGCTGTTGCGCGCGCAGCCGGTGATCTTCGCGCGTCGACTCGGCCAGGGTAATGGCTTTTGCCAGCGCCCGGCGTTCGCCGGCCAGCAGCGCCTGCGCCAGCGCGCTGCCTTCGGCGTCGAGTTCGGTTTGGCCCAACTCGGGCATGGGCTGCATTGCTCAGACGCTGGCAGGCAGGTGGGCGGCGCGTATGGCGCGCAGCACTTCGTGCGCGCACTGGGGAATCGGCGTGCCGGGACCGAAGATGCCGGCGGCGCCATCCTTGTAAAGCTGATCGTAGTCCCGCGCCGGAATCACGCCGCCGACAAACACCACGATGTCCTTGGCGCCCTGCTCGCGCAGCGACTTGATCAGCGCCGGCACCAGGGTCTTGTGTCCGGCAGCAAGCGTTGAAACGCCAATCGCATGGACGTCGTTTTCGATGGCCTGCCGAGCCGCCTCTTCGGGCGTCTGGAACAGGGGACCGACGTCGACGTCAAAACCGAGATCGGCAAAGGCGGTCGCAACCACCTTTGCACCGCGATCGTGGCCGTCCTGGCCCAGCTTGGCAATCATGATGCGCGGCCGACGACCTTCTGCTGCGGCAAAATTGTCGATCAGGTCGCGGATTTCCTTCATTGTGCCGTCCTCGCCAAATGCCGCGCTGTAAACACCCGATACCGTCTGGTTGGTGGCGCGATGGCGACCCCAGACCGCTTCGAGCGCATCGGAAATTTCGCCGACTGTAGCACGCAGGCGGCTGGCCTTGATCGCCAGATCGAGCAGATTGCCGCTGCCATCCCGGGCAGCATCGGTCAGTGCCGCGAGTGCGGATTGCACCGCTGCGTCGTCGCGCGTTTCGCGGATACTTTTCAGGCGAATGATCTGGCCGTCGCGCACCGCCTGATTGTCCACGTCGAGGGTATCGATCGCCGCCTCTTCCTTGAGTTTGTACTTGTTGACGCCGACGATCACGTCCTTGCCGGAGTCGATACGCGCCTGTTTTTCAGCGGCACATTTTTCGATCTGCAGCTTGGCCCAGCCGTTTTGCACGGCCTGGGTCATGCCGCCCATCTGGTCCACGTCCTCGATGATGCGCCAGGCCTCGTCGGCAATATCCTGGGTCAGCTTTTCCATCATGTAACTGCCGGCCCAGGGGTCGATCACGCTGGTGATGTGGGTTTCTTCCTGGATGATGAGCTGGGTGTTGCGCGCAATGCGCGATGAAAACTCGGTCGGCAACGCGATGGCTTCGTCGAGCGAATTGGTGTGCAGCGATTGGGTGCCGCCGAACACCGCCGCCATCGCTTCGATGGTGGTACGCACCACGTTGTTGTACGGGTCCTGTTCGGTCAGTGACCAACCCGAAGTCTGGCAGTGGGTGCGCAGCATCAGCGACTTTGGATTCTTCGGCTGGAACTCATTCATGATTCGCCACCACAACATGCGCGCCGCGCGCATCTTGGCGATTTCAAGATAGAAATTCATGCCGATCGCCCAGAAGAAGGACAGGCGCCCGGCGAAGGCGTCGACATCCATGCCCGAGGCCAGCGCGGTCTTGACGTACTCGCGGCCATCGGCCAGCGTGAAGGCCAGTTCCAGCGCTTGCGTCGCGCCGGCTTCCTGCATGTGATAGCCGGAGATCGAGATCGAGTTGAACTTGGGCATATTCTTCGATGTGTAGCCGATGATGTCGGCGATGATGCGCATCGAGGGTTCAGGCGGATAGATGTAGGTATTGCGGACCATGAACTCCTTGAGGATGTCGTTCTGTATCGTCCCCGAGAGCTTTTTCTGCGGCACACCCTGTTCCTCGGCGGCCACCACATAGCCGGCGAGTATCGGCAGCACGGCGCCATTCATGGTCATCGACACCGAGACCTTGTCCAGCGGAATGCCGTCGAACAGGATTTTCATGTCCTCCACCGAGTCGATCGCAACGCCGGCCTTGCCGACATCACCGGTGACGCGCGGGTGATCCGAGTCGTAGCCACGATGGGTGGCCAGATCGAAACCCACCGACACGCCCTGGCCGCCCGCCGCCAGCGCCTGGCGGTAGAACGCATTGGAGGCTTCGGCCGTTGAGAAGCCGGCATATTGGCGGATCGTCCACGGCCGCACGGCGTACATCGTCGCCTGCGGCCCGCGCAGAAATGGCGCAAACCCCGGCAAGGTGTCGGCAAAGGGCAGGCCCTCGACATCCGCCTTGGTGTAGAGCGGCTTGACCGTCAGGCCTTCCGGCGTGACCCAGTTCAGTTTCGAGACATCGCCTTCCGGTGCCGACTTGGCGGCTGCCTTGGTCCAGGCCTCGATCGAGGGAATGCTGACTGCGGGTGCCTTGCTCATGATTCTTCCTTTGAACACGCTTGACTTCCAGACAAGGCTGCATGATACTGCATCCATAATTATGAATGCAAGCACCCCATCAAAGATACTCACGGCACCGGCCTTGTACGAACAGGTTGCCGAACGCCTGCGCGCGCGAATCTTTGCCCATGATCTTCCCCCGGGAGGATGGATCGACGAGCAAGCGCTCACTTTGGAGTACGGGATCAGCCGCACGCCGCTGCGTGAGGCGCTCAAAGTGCTCGCCGCCGAAGGCTTGGTGGTGCTCAAGCCGCGCCGCGGCTGTTACGTGACCCAATTGTCTGAAAAAGACATCGACGAAGTTTTTCCGGTGATGGCGGTTCTCGAAGGCAAGGTGGCGGAAGAGGCGGCGCGCCGTATCACCAGCGCCGACTTTTCACGACTGGTGGCCATCCATGAAGATCTGGAACAGCAGGCCGCCGCCAATAATGTCGATCGTTTTTTTGAGGCCAACCAGCGCTTTCACAGTGCCTTGCAGGAAATTGCCGGCAACAGTTATCTGGCGCAATTGATCGACGATGCGCGCAAGGTCATCAAGCTGACCCGTCGCGATTCGCTGCGGCTGGATGGTCGCCTCAAGCAGTCCCTGACCGAGCACCGCGCAATCCTCGACGCCTTGCGCGCCAAGGATCCTGTTTTGGCCGGGCAACGCATGCACGATCATTTGCTGTCCGGTCGCGCCGCGCTGGCCCGACTGGCGACCTCCAACTAAACAACAAGCAGGCGTGCTGCCCACGCGACCGTCGCATCTGCGGCATCGCGCGGTAACATTCACGGATCACGCGCCAGACCAAATCCTCGTCGTCATGTCATTGCTGCTTGATGCACTCGATCGAACACTGAAAGAACCCCAGAGCGCGATGCGCTGGCACGGTTTGATGGCGATCTGGGCTGACACATCAGACAATGCGGCACGACAGTCCGTACTCGACATCGTAAAGGCTTTGCCTGACGGCGATGCGCGCGCCGACATTCTGCGACTGACGTTTCTTGCCGGTGCCAGCGGCGAACTTCGCTTCGAACATCATGCTGCGCTTCGTGTTCTGGCCGCCGAGCCATCCAACCCGGATCGCCTGGCGGCATTCATGGCTTTCCAGTGGCTCAGCGCCTTGCAGAATCTCGAGGGACGAACGGACTTCGTCGCCGCCCTGTCCGCCGGACGTTTGCCGCAAATGGCGACGCGCCTGATGCAACATGCCGTCCAATGCCTGCCGCCTGGTTTTCAACCGCGCGCGGCGGAACAAATTCGGCGCATTGCCGTGGTGGCGCCGTACATCGGCCATGAGTTTCATACACCCAGCGTGATGGCGATGGAACAATGCGCCGTGCTTGCGCGCGAAGGACGGCAGGTGCGGATATTTTCTGCGCAAGAACTCATGCCGCCGGATGCATCGCAGTTTCGCGGGGATGGGCGTGGATTGGTTCTCCCTGCCTTCAGCGTACGGGCATGGCAAAACCGTCTGCCTGCCGGCGTCGGCATGACAATTGCCGACAGCCGCCTGAGTCTGCCGGGGCGATGGCGAAACCTGATGCCGGTGTTGGCAGAGTTCGATCCCGATATCGTGATTCTGGTCGGACTCTATTCGCCCTTGGCTGCCGCACTGCACACCGTCCGAGCGGTCGTTGGTCTCTGCGTCAACTCCGTGCCACCGATTGCTCCGGTGGACGTTTGGTTGACCGCCGATCAAGATGCAACGCGCCGCGACCTTTGGGGTGGCGCGTTTCCGCCTCCGCAACCAGCGTTTCACCCCTACCGGGTTAAGCGTTCGCAGAAGCAATGGTCGCTCACCAGAGCCCAACTCGGCCTGAACGAATCGGCGGTGATCTGGATCACGGCGGGATTTCGCCTCGAACATGAAATCAAAGGTGAGTGGGCGCGACAAATGCTCCAACTGATATCACGTTATTCCAATGTCGTTTGGCTCCTTGCCGGCGGTGACGGCAAACTGCCGCAGGCCCTGCTGTCTGCCGCACCGGGTCGCGTGCGTGCGCTGGCCACCCGTGACGACCTGCCGGGGGTATTCCGTTGCTCGGATGTCTATGTCAACCCGCCGCGCATGGGCGGCGGGTTCAGTGTCGCCGAAGCCATGGCCGAGGGCTTGCCAGTGACAGCCTTCGCCGGTTCCGATGGCGGCGACAAACTGGGCGAACAGGCGCTGCCGGACATGAATGCCTACCTTGAAAAGCTGGCGGCTCTGACGGAAAACCCCGACCAGCGAAACGAAATGGGACGGGCCTTGCGCCAGCGCTTTGCCGAACGTTTCGATCTCCAGGCCTCGGGCCCTGCGTTGTTGACAGCGTGTGCGCAGGCTGCCGATCTTGCCAGAGCACGATTTACAAAGTCTTCTTGATTTTTGCCGGAATACCGAGCACCAGCACGCCATCGGGGATATCCGATGTCACGACCGCGCCAGCGCCGACAAACGCACCTTGACCTATCACCAGCCGTTCCAGCACGGTCGCACCGATGGCAATCGTGACACCACCGCCAATTCGCGACAGGCCGCCCAGATTGGCGCCCGGCTGGATCCGTGAAAAAGAACCTATATGCGTATCGTGGCCAATCGTCACGCCGCGATTGACGAATACATGGTCGTCAAGACAGGCGCCCGGGCCGATCACGCTATTTGCACCGACAAAAACTCCCTGCCCCAATTGCGCCAGCGGCGAAACATAGGCCGTGGGATGTATCAGCGTATGGTAGCGAAGGCTAAATCGATGCTCGAGAACCTCCGCCAGTTTTGCGCGCGTAGGCGTGGTCGGCCCCAGCAGATAGAGCTCACCGGTTGCGGGCAGAAAATCGTCCAGCATTTCCACGAGCGGTGGCTCGCACTGCCCTTTCAGTCGCGCGATACGTGTCGCCAACGGAATGTCGCGCTCACCCGTCGATTCGGGCAAATGCAGCACGACCTTGGTCGGTAGCAAACCGTTGGCCAGTGCGCAGTCAAACAAATCGGAAACGACATTGCTGGCGCCAAATATCACCAGATGGCGAGGTGCTGCTTGCTTCACGGCCGGGTCTCCAGGCCCAGCCGAGTGCGAACCTGCCCCGGGCTGGCCAGCGGCCGACCATATGCCGCGGCCTGAGCGGCAACGCGCTCCACCAGTTGCAGGTTGGTCGCGAGCGTTGTTCGCGCATCATCCAGCCAGAGGTTGTCTTCCAGACCAGTGCGCACGCCATGCCCGGCAACTACGCCGAGTGCGTTGGCAAAGGCTTGATGGCGTCCGATTCCGGCCACGGACCAGATCGAGTGCGGCGGCAAGTCGGCCACCAGCGTGCCGAGATGCAGCAGACTTGCCTGCGCGGAAGCGACATTGCCCAACAGGATGTTGAAATAGAAGGGCGGCTCGATCAGCCCCTTGTCGATCAATACCTTCGCATAATTCACCATGCCCAGATCAAAAACCTCCAACTCCGGCCGAATGCCGCGTTCCTTCATGATTGCGGCAAGGCGCAGTACGGTGGCAGGAGCGCTGATGCTGGCCTCTGCACTGAAATTCAGCGAGGCGAGAGTCAGGCTGGCCATGTCCGGCTTCTGCTCGCCTTCCAACATCAGGCTGGCGGCACGTTGCTCGACTTCAGGTGCGCGCCGCCCGCTGGTGGTAGTGACAATGACCGCATCCGGCACACGCTGCCGGACTTGCGCCACCAGTTCGCCAAATAACTCACGCTCACAACTCGGAGACCCGTCCGCAGCCCGCGCATGAAGGTGCAGCATGCTTGCCCCAGCCGAGCAACACCGCGCGCAATCCGCGGCCACCTCTTCTGCACTCAAAGGCAGGTGAGGTGTTTCGGCCCGTGTCGGAATCAGGCCGGTGGGGGCGAGATTGATGATCAGCGCTTCCATCTAGCCGGTCAGGAATTGCCTACCAGAGTGTGTTGCGGCAATCCGCGCGGCTTGCTCAGGAGTCCCCACTCAGACACCGTTTTTCCGCAGCCATTCCAGCATGCGCTTCCAGCCGTCCTCGGCCGCCTCTTTGCGATAACTCGGGCGATAGTCGGCGTGAAAAGCATGCGGCGCATCCGGATAGACATGGAGTTCCGAGGCGTTGCCGGCCTTCTTCAGCTCCGCCTGCATCGATGCCACATCGTCCAGCGGAATGCCCTGATCCTTGCCGCCATACAGGCCGAGAACCGGCGCCTGGATCTGGCTAGCCAGATCCAGCGGGTACTTCGGCGTGCGCTCATTGACTTCGCCGTCGAGCCTGCCGTACCAGGCGACGCCGGCCTTGAGCCGCGGATTGTGCGCGGCATACAGCCAGGTGATACGGCCGCCCCAACAAAACCCGGTGATCGCCAGACGCGCAACATCGCCGCCATTTTTGCCGGCCCAACTGACGCAGGCGTCGAGATCGGCCATCACACCGGCATCCGGCGTCCGCGCAATCACGGTTGAAACGATGTCGGGAATGCTGGCGATCTTGCGCGGATCGCCGTAACGGGCGAAAAGTTCGGGCGCGATAGCCATATAGCCCTGCTTCGCCAAGCGTCGGCAGACGTCGGCGATATGTTCATGCACCCCAAAAATCTCAGACACAACCAGCACCACCGGAGCGTTTTTCATGGCTGCCGGCGCGGCGCGGTAGGCGACCATTTCGCCATCGCCGACGGCTACCTTGATTTCGCCCGCCATCAGGCCTTCGGTATCGGTCTTGATCGCGGTTTGGGCCAGCGTCGGCTGCATGGCGAGCGCGAAACCGGCGCCCAGCGTGGTCACCATGAAGCCGCGCCGATCAAGCTTGAGCGCGGGGAGCAAACTGTCAATATGCGCGTCGTGACGTGGGGGGGTTTCAGGCAAAGTCATGTAAGTCTCCTTGTTTGCGGACCAAGCGCGGAAAGTGCCCGACGCTGAGACCTTCAGTCTATCCGCATTGATGAGGTTTCAATCATCGACCGCTTGTCACAAAGGCCGATGCTGACTCTCGGAATCGCCTACTGAATCGGTAGCCGCACCGCTGGCGTGGCGCTTGTGACCAGGTTGAACCGTAAAACCCCCGATCCGTCATTCCGGCGAAAGTCGGAATCCAGCAAGGACCTGGGTCCCGGCTTTCGCCGGGACTGCGCTTGGGCGGTCCGAACCAGGCGCATCTGGCCATGCCCTGGCTTCTATCTCTGCCCGAAAGAACTGGGGGGTGGTGAAAATCGCCGCCCATTGCGCGTCTGGTCCTGCGCAAATGTCGGCTCGAAACCGGTTAGGCGACCGTCGAAAAATTCCGTGCGGGCTGAACCAGGCGGTGATGTGCGGCGACGAGTCCCTGCGGATCAGCCGAAGCCTACATCTTGCATTCGGCAGCGCCGCCCTTGCCGACGCCTTTGCCATCGCCTTCATTCTGCGCAATGGAATTCGGCATCGTGACCTGTATTCCCTGTCCCGGCGGCACCGGCACCGGCGGTGTGTTGGCGTTGAGGACAAAGCCGAACTGCCCGGCGTTGATTTGTAAAAACCCGCCGCCGTTGCTGAGCGTGATCGAGCCGGTGGTCACATCGACGTGCAGCCCGTTGGGTGGCGGGGTCCCGCCTGTCGTCGGCACGCCGCCGCAGTCGTTCCGGCACAATAGAGCGCCAAAGTGCGTGCCACGGATACCGATGGTTGCCGTCTCGGTCTGAAAGCTGACCTTCTCACGGCTGCGCTTGCCCAAAAGGCCTGTCACCGCGCGCAAGCCGCCCTTGAACATGCTCATCAGAATGTTGTCGCGCTCGGGTTCGGCCGCGTTGTAGGAATAACTCTCGATCTTCAATTGTGTACCGGGCCGCAAGACAACTTCCCCGCCGTCGACAAACTTGATGCGCGCATAGGTTTCGGCTTCCGTGCTGAGGGTATCGCCCTCGAGAATTTCGGATTTCACCGCCAACAGCTTGCTTGACCCATCCAGCCGCTTGGCGGAAACGGTACCCGACAAATGGGTGATCCGCCCGGCGGTGGCGGCTTCCGCCACCGGCATCCACAGCAAGCCGGCAGTCAGCACCGCGACCAGGGCCCGCATTACACCGCTTTCCGGCTTAGGTGCACTGGGCAAGTTTTTTCTTGGCTGGCTTGTCATCTTTTTTCTCACTCTGATCTTTATCTGATTTCTTGCCGTCTTTCTTGTCTTCGTCCTCGTCGTCGCCGCCGAAGCTGCCCTTTTCGCCGCCGGCCGTGACGCCAGGCTTTGAGCCTTTCGGACCGCCTCCCCCAAGACCGGGAACATCGCCTCCGGTAGGTGTCTGGACCGAAGCCTTGGTCGCGGCACCAAGAATATCGTTGGCCAGTTGCGCGGCGACTGAATCATTGGCCTGGGCCGCAAAGACGATCGCGAGGCCGGCACCCGGCAGCGCCGGAGTGCTGAGGTTGCCAGCGAAGAAACCGCTGCCGCCCACCTTCGTGATGGTGGATTCGATGCCATCGATCTTGATCCCGCCGGAATTGCGGCTGAGGAAGGTAATGTGCGTTGTCGATACGGGAACCGCCACCGCGTCGGAAAGAACATAGGACGGCGCATAACCCGGCGTGCCATCATTGAGTACCAGCGTCGAAGTGGGGCCCAGCAGGTCGAGGAAGACATCGTCGGCCGCCTTGATGTGACCGCCGTTGTTGAGCACCAGGTCACCGCCGACCGCAATGCTCGCATCCGGAAGCGGTGCGCTCAGCGCATTGTAGCCGGCCCAGATGCCGCCGCCGTTGTTGATGTTGAGAGTACCGCCAACCAGCAGTTCCAGATCACCGCTTCCGGTCTTGATGGAACCGCCCGCTATCGTGGCGTTGCCGCCAACCAGGCCAACAAACTGGTTGGTGGCATACAGACTACCGATGTTGCCGACATTCAACGTGCCGGCGCCAAGAACCATGTATCCGGCATCGATATAGTTATTGACATTGACCGTCCCGCCAAGCACCGCCATCAGATTGCCGGCATAGAGATAGCCACTACTATTGACATTCAGCGTGCCGCTACCGACATACATGTTATTGGAATACACGCCACTATTGACATTGATCGTCCCCGCATTACCCGCCAGCGCGAATAGTTGCGGACCAATCAGTCCGGAACCGAGCTGATAGTCGCCGACGGTGTCGAGGCTGGCCTTGCTGACACCGGTGACCATGCCGATATCGCCGGAAGATGCATTGAGCGACTGGTTGACCGAAATCGTCGAACCCGCCGCAAGTCCAAGGAAGGAGCCTGTGCCGCTAACCGAGAGCGCCTGATTTACGGTAAGGTTTCCGGCAGCAAAAAAGGTGCGCTCAATCGGGCTACCGTAGAAGTTTGCTCCCGCAACGGTCATGTTGCCACCGGCATCCAGATGGATGCCGCCGCCGTAAGACGTAAAGCTATGACCCGCTCCCAGGGTCATGTCGCCCGAAGTCTCGAATGAGATCTCGTTGTAGGCAGGAGTGGTGGAGTTGTCTGTCAGATTGACGCTTGCCGGCAAACTGCCGTGATGACGAATGCCGATCCCACCGTTGGGGGCTGAACCTGTAACCGTTGCACTAATCGAGGTCGGCGTTCCCCCGGTGTCGGCCTGGATGGCGCTGCACCATCCGCCTATGCATGCCAAGTTGGCGGCGCCCAAGGTGCTGGTCAGACTGATTGCCCCGTTGGAATAGATATTCACCGCGCCCGGTGTCTGCCAGTTATTGTCCCAGATTGAGTATTTGGCTGAAGCCGAAAAACTCAACAAAGACTCGAAGTAGCCGATTCCGATGGAACCGTTCGAACTGGTTATGCTGCCAGTGCCCCCCGTTTTGATGCTGCCATTGCCAAGATTCACGCCTTGATCGCCGTAAAAATAGATTCCGCCAGTTGAAGTGTTGGTCAACATCAGGCCGGTTGCAGGTTGTCCTCCTGCAACACCGCCCCAGTTGCCGCCGATCATCCCCGAAGACGTAAAGGTCAGATCGTTGGATGAGGTGTAAGACCAAAGCGCGCTTTGCTGGAAGCTAATATCGCCGCCGTAACTGGTATAGACATTCACGGCAGTCGAACTTAAAGCACTGGCGATCTGGCTCCAGTGAAGGGTCGATGGGTTATCACTTGCGGATGTGAAGATACTCCCGCCATAGGCAGAGTAGATATTGATATCGCCCCCCACTGCATCAGTTACCAGCATGTGATCGGGGTCCAGCAATAACGTGCCGACATTTCCGAGGGGAGCGCGGGTGTCCACCCTGGCATCAAAGTCCAGGTAGCGCTTGCCCGAGGTTTCGACGAAGCCGCCATCGCCGCCCGAGGCTCCACCGCGGGCCGAAATGCTGCCGTAGGCGCGCGTCGTATCGTCGGCCCACACAATCACCGTGCCGCCATCGCCGACTTCCGTCGCATCGGCTTTCAGTGTCGCGTCCTGACCGAAGAAGGTGATGCTGGCGTTCTGGATTTCCGGATTCTTGCCCTGATAGTCGCCGCCGACCAAGATGCGGCCGCCGCCGGTGACGCCACTGGCGTCGATGCTGGCGTTGTCCATGACGGCCACGCGATTGCCGAGCACTTCGACGCTGCCGCCCTTGGTGCCGGTGGTGACGATGCGGCCATTGCCATCGACGTAGGCGTCCTGGCTGGCCTTGAGGAAAATTCGACCGCCATCGCTGACGACGCTGCTGGCATTCAGCGTGCCGCTGTTCCTGACGATGACGCCCGCGATGCCGATGCGTCCGGCCTCGGCCGTAATGCTGCCGAGGTTGGTGCTGTTGCCGGCGGCGCCGGTGATGTCTACTTTGACGCCCGGCGTGGCGCTGTCGATCAGACTGACGGTCGCGCCCGCGGCGAGGATGGTTTCGCCCTGCGGCGTGGTAATGATGCCTTCGTTGCTGACATTGCTGCCGATCAGATAGACGCTACCGCCGGCCGGAGTCCTGATTTCACCCTGATTGACGACATTGCCCGCACCACCGCTATTGACGAACAGATTGCGCCCGGCCAGGAAATCCTCGTTGCGGATGGACAAGGTCGATGCGACAAAGCCGGCGGTATCGACCCGCCCACCGGGGCCGACCATGATCCCTGCCGGATTCACCAGCCAGACCCGACCGTTGGAACTGAGCGTGCCGTAGATGGCGCTCGGGTCGTTCAACACCCGGTTCAGCACCGTGCTCGAGGCGGCTGCCTGGGCAAAATGCGTGGTCTCTCCGGCCTGAATAGAGAACTTGTCCCAGTTGATGATGGCGCCGTTGCTGTTGGTCACGGTAAGCACGGTGCCGACCTGATTGAAACTGGCAGTGCCGTTCACCACGAGCGGATTTTCCGGATTCGCCAGCGTCGGAGCGGCGATGAAACACGCCGCCACCGCTGCGACCCCCAGACGAATCGGCGTAGACAATCGCGGGCAAGGCTTGCGGGAAGTATATTTGTCGTTCATCTGCAAACTCCAAGGGCGGGACAGCCACCCGTTTCTACTTTATTAATAGCGCCAATACGTCTCGATTGCCAGGGACTACGTCACACCCCGCCATACATTGGCGCCCTGCTCAGAAACCAAAGGCAAGTCCAAAGTGACCGCGGACATCGCCCTCAAGCGCAACATTTGGCGCGCCGTTGGGCCAGAGACCATCCATTACCCGCGCAACGTCAAAGCGGGCGCTGACGTCTTTCTTGATGCTGTAGCGCAGACCCACACCCACCGACGCGATGTTCGCGTTCCGGTTGACTGAAGGATTGAGGTTGTAACCCTGCGCCGTATCGTAGAAGGCCAGCCACTTGAGACTACCCTTCAAACCCATGCTTGCCGCGATATCGGGTGAGTAGACTTCAAAATTCGCCACGTAGCCGCGATCGGAAGCCACTGCGCGCTCCAGGAAGCCGCGTACCGCATTCGAACCCGCCAGACCGAGTCGCTCGCCGGCCGGCAATGCGTTGTTGGCGAGCTGGCCGTTGGCCGCGACCCGGAACAGCCATTCGCCCGTAATCGCGGTGGTATAGCTGCCACCGATACGCCACACGGTGAACTCGTCCTTGGTCTGATAACCCGACGCGGCCGAGTAGCGATCATTTCCCGAAGGACCACCGGGACCGGCCGTGTAGGCGAAGCGGCTGCCCATCGGGAACAGGTGGTGTACCACGCCGATATTGAAGTCGATGACTTCGCCCGGTTTTTGCCATTGGCCGCTGTAGGTGGCGGAAACGGGCCTGAAGGTATGCGGCGTACAACTGGCCACGCCAAAGGGCGTTGGCACACCGGCAACGGTGCAGCGACTGTTCATGTATTTGTAGTCAAGCCCAAATACCAGTTTGGAGGTGTATTCACCAACACGCGGGAAAATATGGTTGTAGCGCAGGCCGAATATTTCGCCCTTGCCGTTGATTGCCAGGGCGGAGCCGAGGTTGGGTGAATTGGCGGGCGAGTCGGTGCTGGAATTGCCGTAGATGAAATCGAGGCTGTCACCCAGCGCGTACAAAGGCAGGCGGTAGCCGACACTGAAAATATCGACTTTCACCCCGGTGCCGTCTTGCGTCGGAATGATCCGGTTGCCCAATATCTTCATGCCGCCCGGCGGATCCACCGCCGTCGTGTAGGCTACTGTCAGCACCTGATCGCTATTGCTTACATTCGCGTTCTGGTAGGAAAACCCGAGGCGATGCTTGCCGCTGCCCTTGGTGCCGGTATTGTCGAGGGTCACATAGAAGCGAGAGGGGTCTTCTTCCGTCACCTCAATGTTGGCGTTGACCTTGCCTTCGACTTCGCTCACCCCCAGCGTGACTTCGACCTGCTTTGCCGGGTTTTCATTGCTGAGCTGGACATTCTCGGAAAGTTTGCGCATGTTGGGCGCGCTACCTTCCTTCAAGTCCGGCAAGCCGGCGCGGACATTGCCGGCGTCGAAATGCTTGTTGCCAGTGATGGTGATCTTGTCCAGCACGCCCTCGGTAACCTGCAGCCGCACGATGCCGCTGGAGAGTTCCTGCTCGGGTACATACACCTGAACCGTGCCGTAGCCGAGACGGCGATACTCGCCTTCCAAAGCTTCAAGTGCCTTCTGGATATCGCCGTAGACCTTTCCGGCGCCGACAAAGGGCGCCACCAGTTGCTCGACCGTCTGCCCAGGCAGAATGGAGTTTCCGTCGACTTGAAACCGCGTTATGTCGAAGCGCGTATCCTGCGCACTCGCATGATTCAGCGATCCTGCGACCAGAACAGCAAGCGTGGCCAACAGTCTGAAAATCGCTTTTGTCATAAAACAAATCCTCTAAGAAATCCCCGGCAAACACGGTAGCGAAAATAGTCAGCGCCACTCGCAAACGCTAGCACGTGGCGAGTTTACCAGCAACAACTATGCCCTGAAACTACTCTAACCCAGAGGCAAGCGTTGCTGACGCACCACGGCGGCCGGATTCTGCAAGAGTCCTTTCGGGTTAACGGGCTAGGCTTGGCGCAGCGGCGCTCAATCGCGCGGTATAACGCGCGAACCCTCGGCTGGCGGGTTTTTCAAACTGTCGTCGAGACGCAAATAAAGCCTGTCGTGCCGTTCTGACAATGGCACGACCACGGCGACAGGCTTTGCCAACCAGTAGCCGCTGCCCATACCGGCCGCCAGCGCCAGGACGATAGCCGCCAGCGCGCGGCGAAGGGGAGTCGCCTGACGCCATACCGTGAGTAGGCTGTGGTTTGCCGCCTCGAGGTTTTGATCGGCCGGTGTCCGGACAGCTTCCCCAAGCTGTGATTCAGCTGCGATGCGTTCCACCTGCACAGCCTGCTCGGCCTTGAGGCGCGCGGAAGCGGCGCGCGCGGCGGCGGCTTCCTGTTCGGCGCGACAGCGCGCTTCGTGTGCTGCTTGCTGTTCCGCCTCGCACCGCGAAATGGCGGCCGCTTCTGCCGCCTGCTCGGCGCGCACTTGCTGTTCGGCCACGGCGGCGGCGCGGCGCTCGGCCTCGGCCCGTTGCGCCGCGAGCCGCTCAAGTTCCGCGTCCTTTTCAGCGCGGACCCTGGCGGCACGGGCCTGTTCGGCCGCGGCGGATTCTCGTGCCTGAGCCTCCTCGATGGCACGCTGCTCATCTGCCATGCGCCTATTCATGGCTGCTTCGGCAAGACGCTCGGCCTGCACCCTGGCCGCTGCCTGGCTGGCCCGCGCCTCGGCTTCGATGCGCTCCCTTTTGGCTTCAAGTGCCTCCTGCTCGGCCTCAATGCGCAAGGCTTCGCCGTGGCCGACGTCGGCTTCCAGCTCGGCACGGCGCCGGGCTTCGCGCGCCGCTTCCTTCTCCGCCGCCAGGCACGTCAATGCGGCGGCTTCGGCAACCTGTTCGGCGCGCAGCTTGCCGCTCGCCAGTTCGACTGCGGGACGTTCCGACTCGCTACGTTCTCGAGACAAGTGTTTCAACTCTTCCTGTTTCTTGGCCTGCGCAGACGCGGCGCCGGCCAGTTCGGAGCCAGCGCTTTCGCGCCGCCGGGCCTCCGCAAGGGCGCGCTGTTCGGCCTCGATTCGGTTGCGCAGCGCGAGTTCGGCCATGCGTCCGGCCCGTGCCTGCTGTTCCGTGGTTTCCGTTGCCGCAGCCTCCGCGGCAACGCGTTTCAAT
>JAIPCT010000071.1 GCA_021738065.1 Burkholderiaceae bacterium | reverse complement strand
CAAGTTCCTGGGCGGTGATGAGGTCGCAGCGGGCCTGCGCTTCGTGGCTGTCGGTGATCGTCGCGGTACCGACTTCGAAGTTTCGCTTGGCGGATTCGAGTTGCTCGGCGGTCGCCACCTTCTGTGTCTGTGCCGTAGCCAGGGCGTCTTGCGCCAGAAGCACATCGAAGTAGGCCTGCGCCGTACGCGCGATCAGGTCCATTTTGGCCGCACCAAACTGGGCTTCTGAAATCGCCACCGCAAGTTCGGCCTGATTGTAGGCAACCCAGTTCTGCCAGCGGAATACCGGTTGCGTCAGGGTGACGGTCCAGCCGTTGCTGTTGTAATTGGCCGGTACTGCCGCAGCGCCATTGACTCGCCGGGTGCTTTCGGTTTCGTTCCATGTCGTGCTGGCGCCCAGACCGATGGATGGCAGCAAGCCGGCGCGGCCTTGAGGCAGCTTTTCCCGACCGGCATCGAGGGATGCGCGTGCCGAGCCGAACTGGGCATCGTAGGTCACGGCATCGTGGTACACCGAAAGCAGATCGGCGGCCTGGGCGGTGCCGGCCAGCGTGCAGGCCAAAACCCCCGCGAATACCAAAGACAGGACTTTCTTCCTGGTAACCGCCGCTGTGCTTGACGCCGAAACGGCCGGCATTAGCCTCGGCGCTTTCCAGGTTTTAGTTGCGGCCGCTGCGCTTAACGCCGATACAGCCGGCGTTAGCCTCCACTGAAATTTAGTTTTCATTGCTTTTTCACTCGTGTTTAAGTTGTTACCGCGTGACCGGAACGCTTCAGGAGATTTCCCGTCCTTCGCCGGCCTCTTCCACGGTTCGCCCGTCGCGAATGTGATAAATGCGTTTGAAGGTAGGGATGATCTTCTCGTCGTGGGTCACGACAATGATGGCGGTCTGGTACTGGCGCGCCATCTGGTTGAGGATGCGCATGACCGCCAGCGCCCGTTCGCTGTCCAGCGGCGCGGTGGGTTCGTCGGCCAGAATGACCGGGGGCTGGTTGGCCAGCGCGCGGGCGATCGATACCCGCTGCTGCTCACCGCCGGAAAGCTCGGAAATTTGCGCCTTGGCCCGGTGCGCGACATCGAGTGCCTCCAGCAACTCCAGCGCTCGCACCCTGGATTCACTGTTCGAACGACCGGCCAGCATGGGCAGCAGCGCCACGTTATCGGTCACGTCGAGAAACGGAATCAGATAGGGCGCCTGGAAGACAAAGCCGATGCGGTCGCGACGCAGGGTGCGCAGGTCGGGAATCTTCCAGCCCTGCTCGTAAATCACCTCGCCGCCCAAGGTCATGCGACCGCGCGTCGGCTCGATTACCGCGCCCAGGCACTTGAGCAGGGTGGTCTTGCCAGAGCCGCTGGGGCCCACCAGTCCGATGACCTCACCAGGGGCGACGCTCATGTTCACGTCCTTCAGCGCGTCGACCGCGGTATCGCCTGCGCCGTAGCGTTTGCTCAGGCCTTCGATGTGAATGCCTTGGTCCATTTCAGATTCCATCATTAACCACCAATCGCCTCGGCCGGATCGACCTTCAGTGCCGCGTGGATCGCCAGGGTACTGGCCAGCGCACAGACCACCATCACGATCATGAAGCCACTGACCGCGTCGGCCGGTAGGAGCAGCACAAATTTCGGGAACGCGGGTGCCCAGAGAGTCGCCGCGATTTTGCCCACCGCAAAGCCGATCAGTCCGAGTCCCATTGCCTGTTGCAGAATCATGCTGGCGATAGTGCGGTTGCGCGTGCCGATCAGTTTCAGCACCGCTATTTCGCGAATCTTGCCCAGGGTCATCGTGTAGATGATGAACGCCACGATGGCCGCACTGACGACCACCAGAATCGCCAGGAACATGCCGATCTGCTTGGCCGCCGTGGCGATCAGTTTGGCGATCAGGATCTCTTCCATTTGCTCGCGGGTGAAGGCTTCCAGATGTTTCCAGCGGCGAATCTCCCGCGCCACCGAGTCCGGCGAGATGCCCTCGGCCACTCGCACCAGCACCGCGTTCACATTGCGATTGCTGGATTGCGAAGCATTGATTGCTTCCAACAAGCCGGGAACGCCGGGGCGATTGAACGCGGGGTTGGCGGCGGTGCGCGCCCGGTCGCCGATGATGGCGTCGTTGTCCTTGAGAAACTGCGCCTCCTGGGCATCCTTGAGCGGTATGAACACCATGGGGTCGCCGCCCGACGACACCATGCGGCGCGTCAGGCCGACCACCGCGTATTCGTGTCGCCGAATCTGGATCCGGTCGCCCAGGCGAAAGCCCGTTTTCACGTCGGCGATGGCTTCATAGTGGCCGCGCACCAGACGCCTGCCGGCCACCAGATAGCCCGGCTCGCCCGGTTGATCAGGCTCGAAGCCGACCACCATTGTTCTTGCCTCCGTGTCGCCATGCCGTACTTGCATGGTGAAGTAGGTCACGTTGGCCGCCCGTGCCACTCCGGGCAGGCCGAGGATCTGCCGATAGACGTCGTCCTTGATGCTGGATGATTCGGCGTAAGGTCCCTGCGTGTCTTTTTGGACCACCCACAAATCGGCGCCGCTGTTGGTCAGCAGCACCTTGGCGTCATCCACCATGCCGCGATAGACGCCGGCCATGGTCAGCGTGACGCCGATCAGCAGGCCCAGCCCGAATCCGGTGAGAACGAACTTGCTCCAGGAATGCAGTATGTCGCGACCGGCAAGGCTGATCATGATCGACTCACGAGCCTGCGGCTACGACGGCGGATACCACCTTGACACGGCTGCGCTCGTTAACCTCCCGCTCGCTATGCACGATGACCGTATCACCTTCCTTGAGTCCCTCCAGGATTTGCACCTTGCCGTCGCCACCGGTCACTCCCTGTTTCACTGGTGCAAATGTCAGGGTATCGCCGTTGTACAACCAAACGCCGGTCTCGCCACCGTGAGTGCGCAGCGCGGCGTTGGGCAGGACAAGAACATTTTTTACCGGCGGACGCTGCAAGGTCACTTCGGCCATCTCACCGACCGATACGCCTGCGGGCGGCGTATCGAACGCCACCAGTGCAATGCGTTCCTCGGTCACGCTATCGCTCAGCAGCTCAATGCGCGCCACCTTGCCTCGTATTTGCATACCGGGGCGCGAGCGCAGAGCAATTTCGGCCGCAAGCCCTGTCTGCAGTCCGACCGAGCGCTTCTGATCGAGTCGCGTCTTGACCCACAGACTGTCGGGTGCGATGAGTTTGACCACGCCCTGTCCGGCGATGACCGTCGAACCCGGCTCGGCATCGCGCGCTGTCACGACGCCATCGATTGGCGCGAATAAACGAATGTTGGCGCGCAACTGACCGACGGCCTCCCGTTCCGAGCTCAGCCGAAGCAAATCCTGACGGGCGCTGGCGACGCTGGCATTAGCCGCCGCGACCTGGGCCTCGGCGGATTTCGCTTCCTGCGCTTTGCCTTCGGTGACACTGGAACTGACGAAGCCCTTGCGGCCGAGATCGTCATAACGGAGCGCGTTGGCGGTGCTCACCTGGTACCGACTTTGGCTGTCCATCAGTTGTGCCAGCGCCGTATCCACGGCACTCTTCGCCCGTATCGCGGCGGCGGCAGACGATGCCAGTCGTTGATCTAGATCGACCGGCTCCATCTCTGCCAGCAATTGACCGACGCGGACCGTGTCGCCCACATCGACATAGACCTGTTTCACCCGGCCGGCAGCGATGGGGCCCACCAGATAGCTGCGACGCGCCTCGACAACGCCGACACCAAACAGAATGGGGGCGATGTCGGCCCGGCCCAGCGTCGTGACGGTGGCCCGAATTGGCGCCAGCGGCCCGCTGCGGACCACGACCCAGACCAGTCCGGCCACCAGAGCGATGCCTGCGAGGAGAAAGCCGAGGTTTCTGTTAATGGGTAGTTTCATCATCGATCTGCCAAAAAAGTGAAAGGGTAGAGCGCTGATCTGAATAGTTGTCCGGACTTACTTGGGCCCCAGCCCCATGCGCGACAGCAGTCTGTCCTTGACGATGAACTGGTGATAGAGCGCGGCCAGCAAGTGCAGGGCGATCAGTCCCATGGCAACGCGGGAGAGAAAGCCGTGAATCTTGCGCGGGGTGAAAACCTTGAAATCCTCGGGCAGCACGCCGCCGAAGAATGCTGCATCCAGCGCACCGCTTTGGAAGGCCAGAAACATCCCGCTCATGGCCATGATAAGTATGGTCAGATTGAGCAGGACATGAATGAAGTGGCCGGCTTTACCGCGCCTGTCGCCGGCGGCGACGGCCAGCGCCGGATAGATGCGCCCAAGGCCGAGACGAATCAGCACCAGCAGACCGGCCAGGCCACCGAGGATCATATGAATGCGCAGATTGCCGATCTTCTCTGTGGTGTTCGGCAATTCGGCCAGCACCAGGCTGCCGGTGGCAAGCATGAAAATGATCAGGAAGGCGGCCAGCCAATGGATGGCGATCCGGGGTAAAGCATAGCGAAAAGTTTGCATTGAAATGCTCCGAGGAAAATTGATGCTCGGATTGTCAGTCATCCCCGTTGCTTGTGGCGGCAAACTTGGTAACACACTATGACAAGCTGCAACTTGTCATAGTGGCTCACGAAAAACGCCGTCAGATCATCGACGAGGTTCGGGACTCATTCCCAAATAGCCCGCGTTCAAAAATATCTGCAGCCAATTCTTGTGTTCATTGCGTGACTTCCCATCGAGACGAGACGACCAGTTCACTAGTGAATGGCATACGCCTTTTGGAATTTGACAAGGGCCAACCGAAATCTATGAGAGTGACCAATGTGGTCAATTTGTCCGGTTTTAGCCCCGGTGAATTGCCAGGGGCCGCTATGAAAGTTGAAGCGGCCGCGATTTCCAGAAGTCCTGATTAGCGTGTGATCCCGCTAGCGGTTATTGAGCATAAATTTTCATCAGATCGCAACGGGCACTTTGCCGTCGGACTCCAAACTGCGGCAAATCGCTCAATGCACCGTACACACCATGCAAGGGTCGAAACTGCGCACCACGTGATGGATGCTGGGCGGTAGCGGTCCGCTGACGCTGGCCGGCAAGCCCGCCAGCGCGTGTTCCAGCGCGCCGGGTTGGCCGCCTGAATCGCGCGGCGAGAAATTCCAGGTGGTCGGGGCGATGATCTGGTAATTGTGGATGCGACCACGGCGCACGGTGAGCCAGTGGCCCAGCGAACCGCGTGCCGCTTCGATGAGGCCGACACCGGAGGTTTCGTCGGCCGCCTGAGCGGAAACGCACCAGGGTTCACCCGGCCTCAGTTCGTTCAACCAGCGCTCCATCGCCGGCAGCACCAGCGCCAGTTCGAGCAGACGGGCAACGACGCGGGCGGCGACGCTGGCGCCGCTGCCTAGAATCATGTCCCGCGCCAGCGGATGCCCCGCCACTACTTGCCGCGCCAGGGCGCCGGTCTCGACCACCTGCCCGCCAAGGCGCGGCGCCTTGCACCAGGAATAGGCGCCCTGTTTTTCCGCCACCGGCAGCGTGCTGCCGCTTGCCGGGTGCTGCGGCAGCCCGGCGGCGGCGTACCAGGCGTGGGTGGTGTCTTCGTTGATCAGCGCGACATCGAAGGCGGCCGCGCCCTGGTGCCACAGCCCGGCGGCAAACAGGCGATGATCTTCCTCCTGATAGCAGCCATAACTCATGAAACGATCAGTGGCGCGGCCCAGATGCCACAGATCCAGATCGTCGGCAATGGCGAGAAAGGCCCGCAGATCGCCGCCGCCGGCGCGTCCGCGCCAGGCTTCCAGATCGGAGCGGCTGCTGATTGCGGCGAGCTCTTCCAGACGGGTGCCGAAGCTCACGGTTTCAAGAAACTCGTGAAACTCGCGCAAGCAGCGATGCAGCCGGAATATCTCGGAACTTTGCAGCGGCCGCGTCGAGCCGCCGGGCTGCACGGCCAGGGTATGCGGCCATTTGCCGGCGAGCAGGCCCATCATCTGCATGAAGCGCGCCCGTGCCGGCAGCATCTGGTTGGGCGCGCTGCCGATCGTGGCACGAAATCGTTCAACGGCCGCCGCATGCCACGGGCGGCCGGCATACTCGGCGCGCGCGAAGTCGGGCATGAAGAACAGGTAGAAATGCGTCAGATGATCGGCGAGGTTCTCGGTCGCCAGCGTCAGGTTGCCCACCAGCCGGCCGTTACGCGGTGGCACGATGCCCGTGGCATCGGCCAGCGCCAATGCCGCGGCGGCCGATTGCGCCACCGAGCAGATGCCGCAGATGCGCGGCACCAGTACCAGCGCATCGGCCGGCAACTTGCCTTGCAGTATCTGTTCGAAGCCGCGATACAGGGGCGAGTTGACATAGGCCGCCGCGACGCGCCCGTCGGCAATGTCCAGGCTGATCTCGAGATCGCCCTCGACACGATTGAAAGGCCCGACGACACGGCGCGTGCTCATCGCTTGCCGCGTTTGACCGAGGGTGCGCTGACCAGATGGTCGGCGCGGGCGTTCTCGCGCACCCGTGCCGGCGTCGCCGATTTCGACAGCGCCGCCAACGCGATGAACCAGGCCTTGGGCATATCGGCGGGCAGGCCGATGGGAATCCCGGCAACCTTGGGCGTCACCTCGAAAGCATGGCCGGGCTCTTCAAAGCCCGGATCGGTGCAGCGGATGCAGGCAAAACCGCCACGCAGGCAGGAGCCCTCGCCGTTCCACAGGCGCTGGTTGCAATCGGCATGGGCCTGGGTGCCCTTGCAACCGAGGTTTTCCATCAGGCAGCCCTGATCCGACGCCTTTTCGGCGCTGGCCTTGAACTCGTAGTACTCGTTGCGCGGGCAGCCGTGATGCACCAGTTGATCGGCATAGAAGCGCGGCCGCCCCAGGTCGTCGAGCTTTGCAGCATCGAGGCTGCCGTGCGCCAGTGCCGCCAGGGTTTCGGTGATCCAGTCGGGATGCGGTGGGCAGCCCGCGACATTGATCACCGGCAGGCCGCCGGGGTCGTGAAAATCCGGCCCGAGCAAGCCGCCCGCCACCTCGCCGTCGTATTGCATGCCGCAAGCATCGGTGGGATTGACGCCGGCCGCCGTGATGCCGCCCCAGGCCGAACAACTGCCGACCGCGACGACATGTCCGGCGCGGGCTGCGATCTGCTTCACCCATTCGATCATCGGCTGTGCGCCGCCGCCAAAGCGATGGAAGCCACCCGTCCCCTGCGGTCCGCGCAACAAGGAGCCCTCGATGCACAACACATCGACGCGCTGACGACCATCGGCACAGCGCTCGATCAGTTCGCGCGCTTCATCCACGCCGGCTTCGGAAACACTCGGATGCCAGAGCAGTTCGATGCCCTCGTCGGCCAGCAAGCGAAACAAGGAACCCTGACTGCTGCCCAGCCACGACAGAGTGCAGCCGCCGCAACCGCCGGACTGAAGCCAGAGCACGTTCATCCCAGCCTCCCGTCGGGCCACCCCAAGGGAGGCTGAATCAAAATGTCCGGAGGCGGCTCAGCCGCCGAACCATTGTCACCCCTTCCCGCGGGGGCGAAGGCGGAGTTTCGCGAAGCACTGCTCCGCACCGCCGCAGCCTGCCGACAGTGCAATGCCGGCCGTGGGACGGGGCTGGGGGATAGGCTAATCATTCGCTGTCCGTCAGTCCCAGGCGCGCCAGCTTCATGCGCAGCCCGACCCGCGTCAAGCCGAGCTCTTCGGCGACGCGTGTCTTGTTGCCGCGATGCTTGCGCAAGGTCTCGGCAATCACCTGCCCCTCCAGTTGGTTGAGCTTGTCCTTGAGCGTCGCACCTTCTGCGTCGGGCGTGGACCTGCTTCTGGCCGAGCCCGATGATTGACGCACCCGCGACGAGAACAGATCGGCGTCGAGCGCACTGCCGTCACCCAGCGCCAGCGCGCGCAAGACTTCGTTTTGCAGTTCGCGTACATTGCCCGGCCAACGGTGGGCGCGCAGGGTGCTCATCGCGCCGGCGGTAAATCGCCGTCCCGCCAGCGCCGACTTTTCGAACATGTCGGCAATGATCAACGGAATATCCTGGGGGCGCTCGCGCAGGCTGGGCATGGTGAAGGTGATGGCGGCGATGCGGTAATACAGATCCTGGCGAAAGCGGCCGCTGGCGACATCGGCTTCGAGGTCGCGATTGGTCGCGGCGATGATGCGTACATCCACCGGCACCGAACGCGGACTGCCTACCGGGCGCACTTCACCTTCCTGCAAGGCGCGCAGGAGCTTGACTTGAAACGCGGGCGAGGTATCGCCGATTTCGTCGAGAAACAGCGTACCGCCGTCGGCCTGCTGGAACAAGCCGATGCGGTCTTCATGGGCGCCGGTGAAAGCGCCGCGCTTGTGGCCGAACAGCTCGGCTTCAAGCAGGGTGTCGGGCATCGCACCGCAGTTTTCGACCACGAACGGCCGCTCGGAACGCTCGCTGGCGTAGTGAATGGCGCGCGCCAGCAATTCCTTGCCGGTACCCGATTCACCGGTGACCAGCACCGACAGTTCATGTCCGGCAATGCGCTGCGCCAGTTCGCAGACGGCGTTGAGCGGGCTGTCCGCCGCACGCACCAGCCGATCGAAGCCAGAACGCGCGCGCAGCTTGCCGCGCCGGCTGGCGACCCGCTTCACCAGTTGCTCCGGGCTGTCGCGCAGCTCCAGCGACAGGCGCTGGTTCTCCTGCTGCAGGCGCCACAGTTCGGCCGCGCTTTTCAGGGTCAACAACAGTTGATCGGGATGCCAGGGCTTCAACAGGTATTGCCAGATACCGGCGTCGTTGATGCCGGAAATGATGTCCTCCGCCTCGGTGTAGCCGGAAAGAATTAGGCGTACCGTCTCGGGCCATTGCGTGCGCACGCGGCGCAAGAATTCGACGCCCGAAGTGCCCGGCATGCGCTGGTCGGACAAGACGATGTGCACGAACTCGCGGCCCATGATCTGCTCGCCGTCTTCGGCGGAAACCGCCGTCAGCACCGTGAAATCCTCTTCCAGCGTGCGGCGCAGGGTTTCCAGCGAACGCTGCTCGTCGTCGACGACGAGGACCGTCAAGGGAGTGAGTGGCTTCATATATATCCCAAGACGGCGAAGCCGAAACCAAAATGATCACCACGGAGGACACGGAGCCGCTCTGCGTGCCTGGGATTCCGCTTCGCAGGCAGGCAACGGAGAAAACCAATGAAGATGGCTTTGCAGTTCTCCGTGTCCTCCGTGGTTCTCCGTGTCCTCCGTGGTGAAAGCTTTAGCGTCATTCCGGCACCTTCCAACCAATGTCGCGATGACGAGCCAGATGTCGCGGCGTCCAGGATGCAGGCGACTTGTTCACAAAGTGATGCCGGGCGACGTGATAGCTCGGATCGAAGCCGTAGAAGTTGCGCCGCATGTGGCTCAGCTCTTCTTGCCGATACTCGGCCAGCGGCTTCGTGGCTTCATCGCGTACGCGTCGCTCGCGCTTGGCGGCCAATTGTTCAAACAGATCGGAGGCCGCAGCGATTTCGGCAGCGCGGCGCGCGACATCGACACGAAACGCCTGCCGCTCTGCCGCCAGACAGACATCGGCAAATCCGCCATCGGCCGCCTGTCGCGCCGTCAGCGGCTGACGATTGCGCATGATGGCGCGGCTTTTCTCACCGACACCCTGCTCACCAAGACAACGCGGCAACAGGTAGGTCCAGTATTCCGAGCCGTAAAGATTGCCCATGTTCTTGTAATGCGGATTGAGCAGCACACCCTCGCGCAGCCAAACCTGATCGGCGGCACGCGCCAGAAAACAGCCGCCCGCGCCAGCATTGCCGGCCAGCGCCGCAATGGTGATTTGTGCGCCGGTATCGATCAGTTCGCGGGCCAGGTCGTTCATCGCGTTAATGTTATTCCAGGATTCGTCGGCAGGCGACTCGGCGGCCTCGATTACATTCAGATGAATGCCATTGGACCAGAAATCCTCCCCGCCGCTAAGTACCAGCACTTTCACCGGCCGCTGCTTGGCCCACGCCAGAGCGCTGCGCAGACGCTGGCATTGCGCGCTGGACATGGCGCCGTTGTAGAACTCGAACTGCAGAAAGCCTACGCCGTCGGCTTCCTCATAGGCGATGTCCTGCCAGCTTTCTTCGGCAACTCGCCACCAGCTTGCCAACGGCATCTCAGGCAGACTGGCGAACTCGTCTGCAAAGGCCAGCGCCACCGGCAGTTTGAAGTTGCCGGCGCGCTTGGCATGGCCGATCCAGAGCGCGCCGTCCTTGGTCTTCTTCAAAACTGCGGTTTCGCGTCGCGCCATCAGGCTACCGGGTTCGGCAGCGCCGTTACCGATCAAGGCGCCCTCGGGCCAGGCATCGAAGATATGGCAGGGCTGAGCAAACAGGCTGTCGGAGACACCGGGGAAACCGTCGGCCGCATTGATTTTTTGCAGCACGGTCGCCGTGTCGTCGTGCTGCCAGTCGATGGCGCGATCGCTCTGTTTAATCAGCGGCCGGCGCTGGCCACGGGCCTCGGTGCACGCGGCCAGCGGCGTCGGCGCGAAATCGCCGCCGGCAAAACGCTCCCCCGCCTGCAGCACCGCCGCCGTCGCGGCTTGGGTCACTTCGTTGCGATAAATGCTGGACTTCTTGGCGGCGCGCAATGGAAACACCGCGCTGGACCAGACCGGTCCGGCATCCATCTCGGCTTCGGCCTGCAGCACGGTAACGCCCCACTCCGCCTCTCCGTTCTGGATCGCCCAATCGAGCGCCGAAGGCCCGCGATCGCCGACGATGCCCGGATGCACGATGAAGCATACGGTGTGCCGCCAGATCGATTCGGGAATGGCGCGTCGCAAGTAGGGCGCGACGATCAGCTCAGGCTTGAACAGCGCCACCGCTTCTTCGGCGACGCTGTCGGCGATGTCGAATTCGATGGAAATCTCGTGCCCGCACCGCTGCAATTCGGCGCCGAGACGCTGCGTCAGGCTGTTGAAGGCGTGGGTGAGGAGCAGGATTCGCATGTCTTCAATTCAAAATCGTAGCGAGCGGGCCGCAGCGGAGTGCGGACGAAGCACAGCTACCGGAATGTATTTCTCTGTACATGAGGATAGCCGGGTTTGCCAACTGAGCCGCCCAAGCCCCGATCCGGCACGTGCAGTAGATTTTTTCATTTTTAGCAGATGCGTGGGAGCTGGTCGCCCGCAAGCCAATCGACGATGCGCTTGCCGCCGAAGGACGTGGTGAGCTGGACAAAGTGATGATCGTCGGCGACGACTTCGCCGATCAGGGATGCCTCGCGCCCCAGCGGGTGGGCGCGCATCGCGGCCAGCAGACGCTCGGCGTCGGCGGCGGCACAGATCGCGATCAGCTTGCCCTCGTTGGCCACATACAGCGGATCAAGGCCGAGAAATTCGCAGGCCGCCGCGACCACCGGCTTCACCGGGATGACCTTTTCGTGGAGCATCATGCCGACGCTGGATTGTCCGGCGATTTCGTTCAGGGTTGCCGCCAGCCCGCCGCGCGTCGGGTCGCGCAGGCAGCGAATGTCGGCGCCGGTGGCGAGCATCGCGGATATCAAGCCATTCAGGGACGCGCTGTCGGATTCGATCGGCGCGTCGAAACTGAGGTTCTCGCGCTTGCTCATGATCGCCACGCCGTGATCGCCGAGCGAACCGGACACGATCACCACGTCGCCCGCACGCGCCCGGCTGCCGCCAAGTTCCAGGCCGTCGGGCAAGACACCGACACCTGTAGTGGTGATGAAAATGCCGTCGCCCTTGCCGCGCTCTACAACCTTGGTGTCACCCGTCACCACCGGCACGCCCGCCTCGCTTGCCGCGCGCGCCATGGATTCGACGATGCGCGCCAGATCAGCGAGCGGAAAACCTTCTTCGAGAATGAAGCCGGCCGCCAGATACAGCGGCGTCGCCCCCATCACGGCGACGTCATTGACCGTGCCATGCACCGAGAGCGAACCGATGTCGCCGCCGGGAAAGAACAACGGCGAGACCACGTGGCAGTCGGTGGACATCACCAGGCGCCCGGGGTGACCGTTGAAAATCGGCGCTGGCAATACGGCGCCATCGTTGCCCTGCCCCAGGTATTCGTTGCCCAGATACTTCGCAAACAGTTCCGCGATCAACTGCACCATCGACCGCCCACCCGAGCCGTGCGACATGTCGACCCGGCCCTGCTTCAGATCCAGCGGCTTGGAATAGCCGCGCTTTATCTTAGTCATAGATCAAGAGCTTTCACCACGGAGGGCACGGAGATCACAGAGAAAGAAAAAGTCAAAAGGAGCCCTTTGTAAACGGTTCTCTCTGTGGCCTCCGTGCCCTCCGTGGTGAGATTTTCGCTTCTCGTTTTCATGCCGCATCCTTGTATCTTCCATAACTGTAATGCGCGGCGCAGGCGCCTTCGGAACTGACCATGCAGGAACCGATCGGATTCTCCGGCGTGCACACGGTGCCGAACAGCTTGCAGTCCTGCGGCTTTTTGACGCCGCGCAGGATCGCGCCGCAATCGCAGGCCTTGTGGTCGGGCACTGAGCGGTAGTCGATTTCGAAACGTCGTTCGGCATCGAAGGCGGCGTATTGCTTGCGGATTTTCAATGCCGAATAGGGCACCACCGACAGGCCGCGCCACTCGAATTCGCGGCGCAGCTCGAAGACCTCTGCTACGCGGTCCTGCGCCTTGAGATTGCCGTCGCGGCTGACCGCGCGTGAAAACTCGTTTTCGACTTCGGCGCGGCCTTGATTCACCTGGCGCACCAGCATCAGGATGGCCTGCATCACATCGAGCGGCTCGAAGCCGGCAATGACCACCGGCTTGCGGTATTCCTCGGCGAAGAATTCATAGGGCCGGCTGCCGATCACGGTGGACACATGGGCCGGGCCGATGAAACCGTCGAGCGGCACCGTGCCCCACTGCCGCACTTCTGGCGATTCGAGGATGTTGCTGATCGCCGATGGCGTCAGCACGTGGCAGCACAGTACGCTGAAATTCGAAAGTTGCTCGGCCTCGGCTTGCTGAATGGCGACGGCCGTCGGCGGCGTGGTGGTCTCGAAGCCGATGGCGAAAAACACCACCTCACGATCCGGATTGTCGCGCGCGATCTGCAGTGCATCGATGGTCGAATACACCATGCGAATATCCCCGCCGCGCGCCTTGGCCTTCATCAGCGACAAGCCCTCGGAGGCCGGGATGCGCAGCGTGTCGCCATAGGTGCACAGGATCACGCCGTGCTCGAGCGCCAGATCGATCGCCATGTCCACGCGGCCGATCGGCAGCACGCAGACCGGGCAGCCCGGGCCATGCACCATGCGCACCGATGCCGGCAACAAGTCGGAGAGGCCGTAGCGCGAAATGGCGTGGGTATGGCCGCCGCAGAATTCCATGAAGCTGTAGTTGCGACCTGCCTGTACCTCAGCGGCAATGCTTAGCGCGAGATTCTTCGCCAATTCGCCATCACGAAATTCATCGATGTATTTCACGGCGCGGCCGAACCCGCCTCATTCAGTTCAGCGAACAGCGCCAGCGTCTTTTCCGCTTCTTCGGCATCGAGTTTGGTCAGGGCATAGCCAACGTGCAGGATCACGTAATCGCCGACATCCACGTCGCTCAGCAAGGCCAGCGAAATCTCCTTGCGGACGCCGCCCAGATCGACAATCGCCGTATCGCCAGCGCCGAGTTCCACCACTTTGACCGGAATCGCGAGGCACATGATCAGCCGTCCGCCGGGCCGCCCCAAAGGCGGCTGAAGAAACAAACATGGAAGCCGCGCCGCGGCTGAACCTGCATCACCCCTTTCCACGGGGCGTAGGCGGGGTTTCGCGGAGCACTGCTCCGCGCCGCCGCAGCCGGCCGGCTGTGCAAAGCCGGCAGTGGGACAGGGGACGGGGGATAGGTGCTCATAAATTTTCCAGTAAATGCATCGCCACCCAGGCCTGACCCAGGGAAATCGCGCTGTCGCCCGCCAGCAGACGGGCCGGTAGCAGCAGTTGCAGGCCGGTGGCGGGAACCCGCTCGCGCATGCCGGCGCACAGCAGCTTGTTGAAAAAGCAACCACCACCGCAGGCCAGCCGCTCGAGGCCGACGGTTTCGGCAGCCCGGGTCACCCAGTGCAGCAGCGCGTCAAGCAAGGTGGCATGAAACAGCGCCGCACCATAAGCGGTATCCGGTTCGGCGGACAGGGCGTCGAGCAGCGGCAGCAGATCAAGCTCGCCGTTTGCGCCGATATGCCAGCCGCCGTCCAATGCATCGGGCCAGCCATGGGTTTCGATGTAGGCAGCAGCAGCCTGCTCCAGGGCGATGGCCGCCTCGGCTTCGAATTCCATTTGCGGACAAAGGCCGAGCAGCCCGGCCGCGGCATCGAAGACCCGGCCCATGCTGGAAGTGCGCGGGCTGTTCAGGTTCTTGGCGAGCATGGCCGCCACCGTCTCGGCACCCGGCTGATCGGCGAAGCGCTGGGCGATCTCGTCGCCGCGCCCGAGGTCGAACAATGCCGCAGCAGCCATGCGCCAGGGATCGCGCGCCGCGCGGTCGCCTCCCGGCAGCGCCAGCGGCAGCAAATGGCCAAGCCGCTCGAAATGCGCGCCGTCGACACGGAGTAGTTCGCCACCCCAAGCCTTGCCGTCGGTGCCTAGGCCGACCCCATCAAGCGCCAGACCCAGCAGCGGCCCGCTGATGCCGTGTTCGGCGGCGACGGCGGCGATATGGGCATGATGGTGCTGCACGGCGATGGCCTCGACATCGAGTTCATGCGCCAGTTGCATGGCGAAGCGGGTCGAATGCAGATCGGGATGCATGTCGTGCGCAATTGCAACGGGCTTGCCGCCCTCTTGCGCCAACGCCTGCAGCAGTTCGCGCGCGGTAGCCTCATGTGCCAGACAGGCTTCCGCCTGAAACAGATCGCCGACGGTATGCGAAACCCAGGCGTGATCGCCGCTTGCCAGGCAGACGGTGTTCTTGAACCAGGCGCCCATGGCCAGCAGCGGCGGCGAATGGCGTGCCAGCTCGAGCTGGTGCTCGATTCTGCCGGGAACCTGTCGCTCTGCAAGCTTCATCGCGTCATGCGATCCCGGCAGCAGCGTCCCGGCGCTGTGCGCGCGAACCGGCCGCGCCGCGTTCTATCCAGTCGAGCCAGTCTGTCATGCCCGCGCCGGAGGTCGCTGAGACTTCGATCACCTCGATGCCGGGATTAACCCGGCGCGCGAATTCGATGGCCTTTGCCACGCTGAAACTCAGATGCGGCAGCAGATCGCACTTGTTCATCAGCATTAGGTCCGCGGCGCGGAACATGTCGGGATATTTGATCGGCTTGTCTTCGCCTTCGGTGACGGAGAGGATCACCACCTTGTGCGCCTCGCCGAGATCGAACGCGGCCGGACACACCAGATTGCCGACGTTCTCGATCATCAACAGCGAATCCTCTACAAGCTCCAGTTTTTCCATGGCGTGACCGACCATGTGCGCATCAAGATGGCAGCCCTTGCCGGTATTGATTTGCACCGCCCGCGCGCCGGTGGCGCGAATGCGATCGGCATCCTGGCTGGTTTGCTGATCGCCTTCGATAACGGTGACCTGCTGCCGGCCCTTGAGCATTTCGATGGTTTTCACCAGCAAGGTGGTCTTGCCCGAGCCGGGGCTGGAAACCAGATTCAGCGCGAAAATTCCACGCTCCACCAGGCGCCGACGGTTCTGCGCCGCATAGGCATTGTTCTTGGACAAGATGTCCTGCTCAATTTGCACCATGCGCTTGGTGCTCATGCCCGGCGCGTGCGAATGCGCGGGCGCATAGCGGTGGCCGTGTTCATGGCTGTGGGCATGCTCGTGAGCCGCACCCGGCGCGTGATCGTGGTCGTGACTGTGGCGGGTGCCGTCGGCGTGCACATGGTCGTGATCGTGATGGCTGTGTTCGCCATCGATCTTCACTTCGTCGGACCCGCAACCGCATGTGGTGCACATCGCTTATCTCCTAACGCTCATGGCAAAACGCTCCACCCGCAAAAGATGAAACGCGCAAAAACAAATTGAAGGCCCGCCCCCCCCCATCCCCTCTCGCGGGGGGCTACTTATCTGCTCGCCTCGCTCGACTATCACCCGTCGCTCCAAACAGGTTGTTTCACGTTAAGCCACTTCAAGTTCCTTGACCCGCATCTCGGTGCCGCCGGTCACCTGCAGCTGATATCCGCCGCACTGCGGGCATTCGCCAAACAGTTCTGTCATCGGCACCGTCTCCGAACACGCCATGCACCAGCCGCTGCCCGGCAGGGCGATGATCTCCAAACGTGCGCCTGCGGCAATGCTGTCGCGCGTCACGGCATCGAAGCAAAAGCTCATGGCCTCGATCTCGACCCCCGAAAGCTGACCGATTTCCAGCCAGACCGTGGTGACTTTCTTGAATTCCTGCTGGTGCGCCGCATCCTCGATCAATTGCAGTACCCCTTCGGCGAGCGCCATTTCATGCATCCGCTACAGCCCCTTCTGCACCATGTCGGAAAAACGCTGGTCGCGTGTCGCAATGTGCTTGCGGATAAATGCAAGCGCTTCCGTCGTCGCTGCGACCGCCAATGATGAATGATCCTCGGTATGGATTGCGGCGATTCCGCGCAGGGCCTCAAGCATCTGCTCGTGATCCGCGACGTGATCTTCATAGTCGTCATAGCTTTTCATGCGCATCAGCAACTCTTCGGAAACGAAGTGCGCTTCGCTATAGTCGATCAGTTCATCGAGGATTTTCGCGATCGATGCGGGGTCGCTCCGCTCCTGGATCGAATCACAAAGATTTTGCAGCAGACCGAGTTGCACCTGATGCTCAGACTCGGTATCTGCATTGGCTGCGGCATTGAATTCGGAAATGGCGGACATCTTCAGCCCCTTGCCGTATGCGGCGTCATCGGAGACCAACAGATTACCGCAAAGCGAGAAAGCGGCGGCGCGATTGCGAGGGTTGATCGGCCTCATTCGGCAGCGCCTGGTCGATTTTGGCGGACTGCGAGGGCGTGAGCAAGGCCACCAACGATGCGCGGGCGGTCAGGGTCGCCTCGGCCTGGCTCGAAAACCTGTCCATCGGCGAAAACAGGGGGCAGCTCTGGTATTCGCCGAGTTCTACTTCCTCGCTGCCGAGAAAGGCAAAATCACCGGCCGGAAACTTGACGAAGCGGCGCTTGTTTTCGCCGGTCGAAACCCAGTTCTCACCAGTGCCGGGCAGCAGCAGCATGCTCATGCACCACGGCGTGACGACAATCCCCAGCCAGTGGCCCTGCCAGCGCTGGAAATCGACCGCCTCGACGTTGAGCGCCGAATTGAGAATGGGGACATCCGCCATCTGCTCGCGCTGGATGCGAAAGAAGGCTTCTTCCACTGCTTCGGCAGGATCGCTAAACATAGCGTCTTAAATAATGCCGCATAATCTACGCAGCACTGAATTGGGTTGTCGCCAGCGGTCGAAGCATTTTTCGACGGCGGTGAGCAATTCGCCCAGAGTGGCAAAGAAGCGGTTGTGCGTGGCCATGCGGCG
>JAIPCT010000070.1 GCA_021738065.1 Burkholderiaceae bacterium | reverse complement strand
CCGCCCAGCGGCACGATGTCAGCGTAGTGACGGCATTCGATGGCGCCCTGCGGGCAAATCTTGACGCAGGAGTAGCACTCCCAGCACTGCTCCGGCTCCTGGTTGAAAGCCTTCATGGCATGGCCGGTTTCGGAACCGTCCTTGTCGAGCTTCATCAGATTGTGCGGGCAGATGTACATGCAGGCAGTCTTGTCCTGCCCTTTGCAGCCATCACACTTCTCGGTACGAACAAAGGTTGGCATTTGGTTTCTACTCCTAGGTTACGGTGTTGATGATCAAAAAATGCAGTGGGAAAAGCTGGGGTCCTGATGCTTCAGCGGGCCGAATGTCCGGACAACTTGACTTCGACCTTCTCATGCTCGGCCAAGCTGGCGTAGTAGGCGCGTAGCACCTCCAGCACTTCCGGCCGTGAAAACTCGGCGGGCACTTCGCCGCCTTCGGACAACATCTTGCGCAGCTTGGTGCCGGAAAGCAACAGCCGGTCCGTCTCACCATGCGGGCAAGTGCGTGCCGAGGCCATGCTGCCGCATTTGTAGCACCAGAAGGTCCAGTCGATCTTGAGCGGCAGCGTTTCCAGCGAACCCTTGGGCAACTCATCGAAAATATGATGAGCGTCGAAGGGACCATAGTAACTGCCGACGCCGGCATGGTCGCGGCCAACGATCAGGTGCGAGCAGCCGTAGTTCTGGCGGAACAGCGCATGCAGCAGGGCTTCCCGCGGACCGGCATAGCGCATGTCCAGCGGATAACCTGCCTGCAGGACGGTATTCTTTACAAAATAATTCTCCGCCAGCGTGGCGATCGATTCGGAACGCACATCGGCCGGAATGTCTCCCGGCTTCAGGTTGCCGAGCAGAGAGTGGATCAGCACGCCGTCGCAGGTTTCGATGGCGATCTTGGCCAGATACTCATGCGAGCGATGCATCGGGTTGCGCGTCTGGAAAGCCGCGACCTTGGTCCAGCCCATGGCCTCGAACTTGGCGCGGGTTTCCTTGGGCGACATGAAGAGCTCACCGTACTGTTCCGGAAAACCGCCCTGCGAGAGCACCTTGATCGGCCCGGCGAGGTTGATGTCGCCCTGTTCCATGACCATCTTGACGCCGGGATGCTCGATATCCGTGGTCTTGAACACGGTGGCGCATTCATGCGCCTTGTCGATCGCGTATTTCTCGGTCACCTTCATGGTGGCGAGAATTTCGCCGTTGTCGGCGTCGACCAACGCGACATCACTACCGGTCTTGATGCCGTCGGCGATGACTTCGTCGGTGGATAAAGTGATTGGAATCGGCCAGAACAGGCCATTGGCCATCCGCATGCCATCGCAGACGCCTTGCCAGTCGGTGTGGCTCATGAAGCCTTCGAGCGGCGTGAAGCCACCGATGCCCAGCATGATAATGTCGCCTTTTTCACGCGAACTGACCGTTATTCTTGGCAAAGACTGAGCCCGCGCGCGTTCCGCTGCGAGTTCCTGCCCTTCAAGCAATAAGGGTCGCAGACTGCCACCGCCGTGCGGATTCACCAACGCCATGCCAAGCCTCCTGGAATTGTGGTTATTTCTCGAAGACTGAAGGCTAACAATTTCCCCTCTTCGCGCCAATGCATTTATTTCTATTTGGCGATAAGGGGATTGTTTATCAACTCACCCGGCACAGCCGCTGGGAGGTCGCTCCGGTTGCAAGCTGGCTAGTCTTGAAGCCAAAGCAATACTGATCGCAGCAACAACCACGCCTGCCGGTAGATCGACCAGATAGTGCCATTTGGACGAAACTGCATCACAAGCAATGTAGGTGATCGGCAATACATATATCCAACCGAGCAATCGAGTGTATCTAAACGCAAAATAGCCGAAGGTCAGAGCATGGGCAAAATGCAAGGACGGCATGGCCGCCAGGGACGCCACAAAAAACCTTGGCTCATATTGCGCTCCGCCTGAGGTGATGAAACTCTGGTGGAACTCGAGCATATCCGTCTGTATCGCCGTTGTGACAGCGTTGCCGCCCACCTCATGGATGAATGGACCAATCGCCGGTGCTATTGCATAACTAAGCCCTCCCAACAACAGGACCAGGGACACCGAGGCACTCAAGTGATCAAATACTCTTGAATCACGCCGCCAGCTATGCACCAGAAACGAGATGAAAAACATGGAAATAAATACTTCGTGATACGCATGAGGAAAATAGGCAAGGAATGCGCGGAATACATCACCCAACCATTCGAGAATCGTGGCAATTGAAGCTATTTGGTGATCAAAATGCTGATAGGTGCTGTCGTAGCTCGTCGGATTAATTAATTGGGCCCACAATTTAAGGTTGAAGTGGACAAATACAGTCGCACTGAACGCGATTGCAGTCCTCGCGGCACGGATATTGTGATTGACAGGACCTTGTCGCCCCCGCGCGACCCGGTAGACCCAAACAACTGCCGGAAGCAAGATTGCAGGGAGCAATGGCCCGAGATAGTGATACGCCGCAAATACCAGCGCATGCTCGTCCGGAAAATAAATACGAACTGAGAAAACCAAGGGCATGACAACCAGCAACAGAAGCGACACGACCGCTATCACCTCCACAGGCAACAATCCCGTCGTTTGGCGGTGACCGCTTGCCTGCCACCTTGGCGACGAGGCATCCCGCTCGCGAAATGGGTGCACTTTGGGCGACCTATCTTGCATTCTTTCGACTCCCGGGTTCGACCGAAAGGCAAAAAGCGGCTCCATCCTTGTCGGTGCGGGGCCTCAACGCCGCAGCCTTTTGCATTCAAATATCTGCAGTCGCACTGGCGTTTTCCCCCTGTGCAACACAACCGAGATCACTGTCAATGGCTCGACTGCCGGATCGCCGCGCAATGGGCGGCGCAGCATTACATAGTCCAGAATGGGATCCTGGCAGACCGATACCAGGGCCTGAGCCGGAATCGACGTCAACTCCTCGTTGCCGATCCCCTCGGATGCCGGAGGGCGCCATTGCAAGCGGGCGTCCAACGATCCGATCTGGGCGACGGCATTCAGGCGGCGTTGCGCCTCTAGCGCGGTGCGTCGCGAAAAAATTACTCCGGCAGCCTGGTGATGGGAGGCATAGCTTGGGCGCCCGAGTGCGAACCAAAGATAGCCGTGCCCACCTTCCAAATAGGTCAGGGATCCGGGCGGGATCGCTGCGCTAAGTGCTGCCGGAGGCGCTTCAAATGGCGTTAGAGAGCGGTAGCCCGGGCGGAGCAGCGCGTCCCACGACAGCCCGGCAATGAACAGGGTCAAGGAAACGGCCAGGCACGCCAGCACACGGGTCACCGGATTATTCCAGGCTCTCAGGATCATCAGCAATGAGGCCGCACCGAGCGTCATCCAAAGATTATGCGGCTGGTCGAGAACCAGAACACTGCTGACATCCGGGAAGACCAATACCGCGCCGATCCAGACCGAGCGCAGCGTACCGAGCAACTCCCACATCATGATCAGCATCTCTGGTAGCGATGCAACAACAAATCCGGCGATAAACCAGCGGTAGTGCTTTCCCAGCAACTTGACCAGCAGTTGCCACCGCGCCAATGCAGGATATGAAACGGCCAGAAGTGCACCGCCAAAAGGGCCCCAGTCCCCGCCCGCAAACAGGCACGTCGCCATGGCAACCAGCATCAATCTCGCAAATGGCCCGCGCGACCACAGTGCCGGGATCACCCACACGACGGCGAGTACTCCGCACACCTGGAGCAGCCACGCGCTGCGCCAGGGCTGCATTTGCACCAGCAGCGCGATTGGCCAACGCTCGGCCATTGCAGCAAGGACAAAGCCAAGCGCTCCGGCATAGAGAACGGCGAACCAGAACCTCCGTGCCGCACCGAGGGACATCGCGCCAACAAGAAACAATGCAGCGGCGCAAACTGCGGGTTGAGCAAACTCCGCAAACTGCCATCGTGAGAAAAAAACAAATGGACTGCGCTCAATGGAAATCCCGTACCACAGGGCATCCATGATCTGAAAGCGTTCACCGATGTCGAATAGGCCGAGGGCCAGTAATGGTACCGCCGACAGAGCGCAGGCGGTCGTAGCGAGAATCACCCGATATGGCATCTGCATGGCAAATGCCACTGCAATCCCCGAAAAAGCCATGACAGGATGGAATAACGCGGCACTGAGAAGCAAGAGATTTCCCGCAGTGCGCCGGCCGCCACCGAGGCACGCTAAACCGGCAAGCACCAGCGGTTCGGCGAGGACTCTGGCGGTCGCAAACGTCTCGGCATAAGCGAAAACATTCTCGGCGCCATACATTCGCGGCAATGCGGCAATCGCCAGCAATGCCACCCAGAAGAATGCGCCGCGGAGCACTACACGCGCCAGCATGGCCAAAGCGATCAGCCAGGCACCATGCGCAACGCCCGTCACGATCAGCGAAGCGCGGTCGATACCGACGGCGCTCGCGAGTCGGGCATAGATGGGCCCGAAGACAGAGAAACTGTCCTGGGAACCATGAACGAAGAAAAGGTCGCCGACAAAGCGGTCTGGATATAGCCGATGAAGGGCTTGCCCGGCATATAGCACCCCGTCATGCCAGATACCGGTGTAGCGATGCGTGGCTGCCCAGATTGCCAAGATAAGCAGTAACAAGGCAAACATTTGGCCGCGCGTCAAGCGTGGTTCGATAGCAGCGTTTGGGTCGAGATGTTGAAGCCGGGACAAACTCATCGGAACAGCGCCATCTTCCGTCCGACAAACGCGACAACAAAGGACACTCCTGCAGCGACAAGCTTGGCAGCAAACAGTTGGAAGGAAAGCCATTCCACACACAGCGCAATTACGCCGACGTTAACCGCCAACGCGACCAGGCCCACCAAGAGGAACACCGAAGTCTCCAACCATCGCCGGTATTGCAGTTTGCGCGTCCGGAACACAAAGCGGACGGACAGCACGTAATGAACCAACGAACCGATAAGAAAGCCGGCTGCGGCAGCCACCACGTAGTGAACAATTCGCGCCAGGATCAGTAGCATGGACGTATCAACGACGAGCGCCACCACGCTTGCGGCAAAATACCGGAAGAATTCCGGGGTCAGGTGTCGCGACAGCCGAACGGGTACCACCTGCGACAGCGCTTCAGCCGCGCGTCTCGACTTCTTCGTGATAGTCATCATCCACATTCACCGCCCAGATCGCACTCTTGTCGGTTCGACCCTCCAGAATGCACTCGACCGCCAGTTTGGCTGTGAGCATCGAGTGATCCTGATTGTTGTAGCGATGCATGCCATTGCGACCGACCAGGAAAAGATTCTCTATTCCGTCGATCCATCCGCGCAGCTGAGGGAATTTCTCATAGGCGCCGAAATATGCTGGATATGTCTTCGGCACGCGAATCACGGTCCCATCAAGTACGTCCGCTTGATCGATCATGTCGATCTTTTCCAATTCCGCAGCGGCAAACGCCTTCATGGAAGCATCATCCATTGACCAAAGATCGTCACCCTCTTGGCAAAAGTACTCCAGCCCGAGCCAGACCTTACTTTCATCAGCCACCAAATCCGGGCTCCAGTTGTTGAATATCTGCAGGCGACCGATGCGTACATCCCTGTCTTGGATGTAGATCCAGTTGTCGGGTGGCATATGGTCCGAACGCGCACTCTGCGACTGTCTATTGGCGCGCATGCGCGATACCAGCAAACCAACTGTTATGAAATCTCGATACGGAAGGCCGGCGGCGATTTTCCCTACCTCCTCCGGAGCTGGCGGCTGCATTCCTGCCACTAGGTCCTTTATCGGCATGGTCGAAATAACGAAATCTCCATGAATTTCCAACGATTCGCCTCCTTCGCCCTTGACCAGAACCGCCAGTGCACGCCCGTCGCCATGGCGAATCCCGAACACATCCTGACCAAACCTGATTTCGCCTCCCTGTTCGCTTATCTGTCGAGCGACCTCTTGCCAAAGCTGCCCCGGTCCCAAGCGAGGGTACAAAAAATGCTCAATCAGGCTGGTCTTGATCGCCTGAGCGCCCGAATCGGCGCCACGAAGCGTCCGCCACGCATGGCGCAAGGCCTCGAGAATAGAGAGTCCCTTGATTCGTTGCGCCCCCCACTCCGCGCTTATCTGGTCACAGGCGACCCCCCAAACCTTTTCCGTATAGTCCTTGAAGAAGGTGCGATATAGTTCTCCACCAAATCGATTGATCAGAAAGTCTTCCAGCGAACGTTCCGGTCGGCGGGGAAACAGCATGGCCCAGACATAACTGACGCCAGCACGCATTAATCGAACGAAGCCCAGATTGCCTATCGTTGTAGCGTTCAGCTTGATCGGATAGTCGAAATACTTGCGCAGAAAGTAGATGCGTGAAAGACGGTCCCGCACCAGCATCACACGATCGTGCTTCATACAAGAAGCAGCATCGGCGTCTACCGTTCGCTGTTTGCCCTGATAGGCAATCGAGACGGTCTGCTGATTCGTCGCGATGGGAAGTATTTCTCTCCACCACTTCATCACCCAGTCGGATTTAGAGAAAAAACGGTGGCCGCCGATGTCCATCCTGTTGCCCTTGTACTCGACTGTCCGCGAGATGCCGCCCACCTCTTGCGACGTCTCAAGCACCAGCGGATGCATGCGCCCGTCGCGCACCAATTCCATCGCCGCCGTGAGGCCTGCCGGGCCGGCGCCGATGATTACTACGATGGGTTTGCTCATGGCTGTTTATTTCCTGAAAAGTACAAACTTGCGTACTAGATAATTGAAGGCAAAAGTCATGCCTGCGGCAACCGCCTTGCTTGCCAGCAAAGCCAGCGCAAAGTGTTCCACCGCGAGAAAGATGACGAGATTGTTGATGCCGAGGCTCACGACGCCGACCAACGAATAGGCCAGAAATTCGGTTCGCGGATAGGCCTCCAGGCGGCGGTGCGTAAAAGCCCAACGGACCGCCAACCAATAGCTGGTTATCGCACCCAGAACGTAACCGAGTGAAGCCGCCCACAAATAGTGGACAATCGTCGCCATCGCCAGCAGCACGAGGACATCGACCGCGAGCGCAATCAGGCTGACGACGAAATAGCGACCGAACTCCAGCGCGGGCAAGCGTACCCTTCGTGTGAGGCTCATTGCAAGTACCTTTACTGAAAAGTCGGCGCTGCCGATACGGCGGGCTCCGTGTTCAATGACCTGGATGCCGCATGACCCGAAGTCACGCCCCCTTCACCACGCTAAGAAAAGCCGTTTCGAGTGACAGTGTCGGCTTGATCTCGATCAACGAGTGCCCGGCGGATTCCAATGCGTGCAAAGTATCCCAGAGCCTGGTCCGGTGCACCTCTATCACCCATCGTCCTCCGGGTTCGGCCCGCATTCCGGCCAAGACCTCGGCCTCAGCCGTACCCGCACCGGCGCTACGCACCAGCACTCGATCATCCTCTCCTACTACTTCGCCGGGCGTGCGTACCGCCCGCAGTTCCCCCTTGTGAATCAAACCGAAGCGGTCGGCAAGGCGCTCCACGTCGTGCAGTACATGTGAGGTCAGGAATATCGTTCCGCCGTGCTGCCGGTATTCGGAAAGAATATCCACCACCTCGCGTCGACCAATTGGATCAAGCCCTGAAAGAGGTTCGTCGAGAATCAGCAGGCGCGGCTCGACCGCCATCGCATGCGCCAGCGCCGTGCGTTGCGCCATACCCTTGGAAAAACCGCGCACTACCTTGTTCGCCACGTCAGCGAGACCGAAGCGCTCCAACCACTCCAAACAGTGCATCCGAGCATTGGCCGTCCGGCGTCGATGTAGCTCCAGCCCCATCGAGAGAATTTCGAATGGCGTCAGATAGTCCGGCAAGCTTGGATTTTCAGGCACGTAACCCAGGCCTCGGCGCGACTCGGGGTCGCTCACATCTATGCCGAACAGGCTGGCCGTGCCCGCACTCGGCGCCATTACACCGGTGAGAATCTTGATCGTCGTGCTTTTTCCCGCGCCATTCGGACCGACAAAGCCGAAGGTCTCTCCCGCCTCGACGCTAAGAGATATCCCCTTCAATGCTTCGAAGGGCGGTGAAGCCCAGCGCCGGGGATAGGTTTTTTTTAAGTTGCTTATCGAAATCGCAGCATTCATATCAAGGTTGCCTTTCGGGCACGATCGATGCGACAGGTGGCGAACTTCGCAACACGACCTGGCCTGATTTGTCGACGCCAAAACCAAAACCGAATGGATCTATTGGAGCCGCGGCAATCATGCCCGATACAACCAGATCGTCCGGTGTGGATATCGGGCGTCCAAAACGTTGCCGATAGCCCGCTGCCGCCGTGCGCATCTCACGCAACATCTGGAGCCGGATCACGCGCTGCTGTAGATATCGGCGAAAATCTCCTCGATTGGCCTGCTTCGCCATGGCGTCCACCACGCGGATCGCCAGTTCGAGATCATCCGCCTTGTCGAGCCAGATTGCCGCGAGATTCTGCATCTGCAAGCGATTGTCTCCTTCCGGCAGATGCTCCGCTGCTTCCCGCATCCAGTTGGATGCACCGACGGCATCCCCCTTGAAATGCAGCAAATTGAAGGCGTAGTAAAAAGCCGGCTGGTAATCAAAACGGCGCGCCAGGGTCGCGCGAGCAAGAATCCGTTGCGCGGCATCGACCTCGTCATTCCAGGGCAATATCGCCGCGGCAATGTAATAGTTGTCCTCGTGTCCCGGATTCAGCCAGGAGACATCCTCCTGTAGCTTGGCGAGAATCCTGAACTCGTCGCGCCGCATCTTGAAGTTATCCACCCAGAGTGCACGAATGGCCGCGATGTTCGCCGCCAGAAATCGATCCCCCCCCGCCATCGCCACCTGGACAAACAGCGGCAACGCCACCTGCATTTCGACATTCACGATCTGACGCGGCGCAAGCTTGAGCCGTTGCGTCATGGCGAAGAAGGCCATGGCGGCGAGACCCGCCACCAGCCAGAGTCTTGTGTTTCTTCCAAGTTTTCCGAATGTCATCGCCGTCCCGCCAGCGCCGACTATTCGAACTCGCGGCGATTAAACGCCAGCACCGCCAGAGTCACCAGCAGCACAATATAGGCGAGCGCGACCATGCCGCTTCCCGTCATCGCACTAGTGTCCGGAGCGATTCCATACATCGGCCAGGCTCGCCAGTCCAGGCGCGACAAGTCAGGCAGGAACCAGTGGATCGCATCCACCACCGGCGCCAGACGCATGATTTCCAGATCGCCGCCCGCACCCTGCGAGAGGTATTCCGCCACCGCCCCCAGACTCTTGCCGGCAGCGGCGAATGCGAGTCCGAGAGCGAACGGCAGCATCGGTACCGTAGACAAACTGGCGATACAAAGCGCAAAAGCCGCAACCACCGCGACATCGATCCAGAGACCGAGAATAGTCAGCCAATATGCGACCCCCGGTGCCACGCCGAATACCTGCTCATACCGACCTCCCGCATTCAGCACGACAATCCACAGCAACATACCGAGCATGACCGCCGCGAGCGCCAGCATTCCCAACACCGCCAAGTAGCGGCCAATCAAGTACTGCCCGCGCGAAACCGGATACGTCAGGGCGAAGAGAACCGTTCGGCGCTGAATCTCATGCCCGACCAATTCCTGCACCCAGAACAGTGAGAACATGACGAGCGAAAACCGGATTCCTGAGAGCCCGACATCCAGAGCAACCGTTTTTGGCTGACGAGGCGAGAAGGCGGCCGAGAGATATGCAATACCCACCAGAACGAGCCCCAGGATCAATACTGCCTGGATACTGCGACTTCGTAACCCGGCACGCCAAGCCGAAAGCAGAAACGATATCATCCGATGACCTTCAACGCTGAGGCTTTCAATTTTATCCGAATCATGTCATCAGCCCTATTCGTTCGCGCACCATCGCAGAACCACCTCGATGCAAGCAACCGCGCCCCGATTGGATACGTGGAGCTTTTCCATATTGCCAGTCTTGGGTTTATCGTGTGGCTGATTAACCATGCCTATGTTGGCCTGGACATTCATGATGCGAAGCTCTACGCGGTTTTGGCCGCGCACTGGTTGGAGCCCACTGCCTATGCCAGGGATCCGTTCTTTCTTTACGGCTCACAGGATGCGTTTTCGATCTTCTCTCCTGTCTATGGAACTCTCGTTCGCTGGTTCGGACTGGGCATCGCGGCACAGCTGATTGTCATCTCCGGTGCAATTCTTCTGATGGTCGCTACCACCGCAATCTCGGTGAAGCTGTTTCCCTCAAGATGGGCCAAGCTACTTGCCGTAATGCTTTGTGCCGCCGCCGCTTTCGCCTATTCCCCTGGGAATCTCCTCAGTTTTCGACTCAATGAGGAATTTGCGACCGCGAGAAGTATTGCCATACCCCTTGCTCTGTTGGCTGTGGCACTTTGCCTGCATCAGAAATGTCGTGCCGGGGTTGCTATGGCGATTCTCGCGACTCTAGTGCATCCCCTCATGGGCATTTGGTCTCTTCTGGCGATCATCAGCGTCAGACTCCGCGATCAAACCCTGTTGCTATTAATTGGCGCCGGAATTGCCATCGTCGCTGGATTTGTATTGCTGGATATACCGTCTTTTCAGCCATTGGACGCGGAATGGGATCGGTTAATGCGCCCCTTGAGCGTGGTGTACGTTGGAGCATGGCCAAACATTCGCCTGGATAGCGCCCTCTTCTGGATCGCACTGCTGCTATTCGCGGGTCAATACGGGCATCCCGGTCATGGTCGCTGGTATCAAGTGTTTGCATTGCTCGGTAGTACCGGCTTGTTGGCAGCGCAATTCGCGAGTTACTTTTACCCAATTAAGCTGCTGCTCCAGATCCAGCCATGGCGGTCAATGTGGCTCGCCATATTCTTTGCGTTGTTCGCGGCGGTGGAACTTCTTGAAGGAGCCAATCGTCGCGGAAAGATGGCCGTGCTCTGGTTCATGCTTGGCACGCTACTCATCTACCTCGCCCACGATCTCGCTGGGTATATCTTGTTCGGATGCTGTTTGGCGATCCAGTCCACAACAATTCAGGGGGTTGCCGGGATGATTGGGCGCCATCGATGGGCATCCGAGAGGAATCTGCTAATTCTGCTGCTGGTTTTGATCATCGTCTCAATGCCGTTCTATGCGCTTGACCTTGAACAACTGGCCAACAGCTTGCCGCTAAATTTGGAATTTATACCTGCCTGGTTGAGCGGTGCATTTCTCGCTGGAGGCATCGGGCTTGGCTTTTTGCTTGTCGCCCTTTCCGTTGGCCCTTGGCTCGGGCGGAAGTGGCTCGTTCTGCCTCTTGCCGCACTGCTATTCGGCGCCCTGTCGAACTGGGACCAACGGCGGCCAGATACGCGCGCCTGGGAATCAATCCTGCTTGAAAACAATGCCCAAGGCGACATGTCCGAACATATTCACCGTGGGGATGTGGTTTACTGGCATGAAAATGCACCGATGCGCGTCTGGTTAGAACTCGGCACGGCGAGCTACGCCAGCGGCATTCAGCCTGCCGGCAGTATCTTTTCGCGAGAAAAGACTTTTGAGTTAAAACGTCGCCTGGAGAGAATTGGCATCGCCTCAAAGCTTGAATTCGTACCTAGGGGAGAGGCCGAGGCGAGTCGAATTCTGGCGCGCTTGGATCCCGTCCAATCCTCTGCCCAAACACCGAGGAATATCTTCAACACTCTTGGAATCACAACGCCAAGCGGCCCCGGCATTGCCTATCTATGCCAGGACCCGGCCTTGGATTGGATAGTGAGTCCCCTCAATTACACAAAAAGTCAATTGATGCCAATCCGAACGATTGACCGCATCTCGGGAGACAAGCTGTTTCTTTATCGCTGCCATCTGAGATTCGCCAGCTGACATCCCACCGACAACGATGCCCGCTAGATGGGCCAACCCAGGAGACGCATCCTTACCGCAGCCATCGCAAGCCGGACAAAAAAACAGGGCACCCGAAGATGGGTGCCCTGCGTGGCCAAGTTTTTTCTTGCCAATTACAGGCTTGCGGCTGCCGTTATGGTCGTAGTGCCCACCTTTGTTTTTATAGCTGATGCGGCCGTGCCGGAAGCAATTGCCTCATCCACGACGATGGCGCCACCGGTGGTGCTTCCCTTGTAGGTCTGGTTACCCTTCACAGACGCAGAGGCGACTGCAAATTTCGTGGCATCACCGCCCGCGCCATTGTTAGCATAGACAATGGTATTGGAAGAGCAGGAAGCAGAAAATGAGGTCTTGATAAAGCTACCAGTCGCGGTATATGGAGTGCCAACTGTGGCTCCGCCAATCGTGTTGGCTTGGGCGGCAGTATATCCATCACAAATAAGGACGGCCGAATTAGGAGTCGGAGTGATATCGGCGGCCATTGCCTGAATTGAACTGAACGTCAGGGCTGCGGCGATCAAAAGATGCTTATTCATAAATATATCCTCGTCTCGTTTAAATTAGTTCGAATTGGCGATAGCGCCAGTAAGAACATTGCGCGCATCTGATTGTGCGGACTTGTTCTCGGCCTTCTTGGTGTACTCGCTGAACTGCGGAATGGCGATGGCGGCGAGAATGCCGATAATCGCGACTACGATCATCAGTTCAATCAGGGTAAAACCTTTTTGCAGGGACTTCTTCATACGGATTCTCCTTTAGGGAAAAGAAACGACATCTGTCGCTGGGAAACACGCCAAGAGGCAATGCACAAGTCGTGCCAACGCAAGACCTTCTGATTGCAAGCCGTTAAATGAAGACAGAGACAAACCTGACGAAAAACGTCACTTTTGCGACCATTTTCAGCATTCGAGGGGCGAACCGTCACCTTGAACCAGCCTTGCGCAACCATACGTGGCGACGGACGCCGTCTCGCCATCCGCTGCGGCGAGGAGAGCGTCTTTTGCTCGACCGCCCTGCAGCGCTGGTGTCTCATCAGCGCCGACTTTTACGGCCCGCCCTCAAGCCGCGCCCAGCAGCGCGTTTTCGTCGACTTCGTCGATCTGCACCGGGTCGAGAAACTGCTCCGCGTACTTTCGATAGATGCCCTGCTTGACGAAAACGTCGAACAGGTCGGGGTCGATGTGGCCATTCTTCTTGAAGTTGAGCATGATGCCCATGGCCTGCGACATTTTCATGCCCTGCTTGTAGGGCCGGTCGCGCGCCGTCAGCGCTTCGAAGATGTCGGCGATGCCCATCATCCGGGCCTGCAGCGACATCTGCTCGCGGGTCAGGCCCTTGGGGTAGCCCTTGCCGTCCATGCGTTCATGGTGGCCGCCGGCATACTCCGGCACCCGGGTCAGATGCTTGGGCCACGGCAGTTGCTCCAGCATCCTGATGGTGGCGACAATATGGTGGTTGATGATGTCCCGCTCTTTCAGCGTCAGGGTGCCGGCGCGGATGGTCAGATTGACGACCTCGTCGGCGGTGAGGAACTCGGTTTCGACGGCATCGACATTGCGCCACTTGCGACCGCTGCCGATATCGCGCACGCGCTGCTGATCGGCCTCGCTCATCGTCTCGCCGCCGACATTGGACTTGCGCAAAAACTCGCGGTCCGCGTCGAGAATGCGAACCTCCTCGTGGTACTCCCGCCAGATGCGGGCATCGGCCTGCCGCTCGCCAGCCTCGCGCAACGCCAGTTGCTTGCGCAGCGCGGTGATCTCCACATCGCGCTTGAGGACTTCAAAGCGCGTGTCGATCAACTGGATGCGATCGAACAAGGTCTGCAGTTTGGTGGCCTTGTCGACCACATGGACCGGTGTGGTGACCTTGCCGCAGTCGTGCAGCAACCCGGCGATCTTGAGTTCATAGCGGTCGCGCTCATCCATCTTGAACGAGGCCAGCGGTCCTTCGGTAGTTGCGTCGACGCCTTCGGCGAGCATCATGGTCAAGGCCGGCACGCGCTGGCAATGGCCGCCGGTATAGGGTGACTTTTCGTCAATGGCCAGGTTGATCAGGTTGATGAAGGCCTCGAACAGTTCCTCGAGCTGGGTGATCAGGAGGCGGTTGGTCAGCGCGATCGCCGCCTGCGACGCCAGCGACTCGGCAAGGCTCTGGTCCGCGGTAGAAAACGGATTGACTTGATGCGTCGTCGGATCCAGCGCGTTGATGAGCTGCAGCACGCCGATGATCTCGCCCTCGTGGTTCTTCATCGGCACGGTGAGGAAGGACTGCGAGCGATAGCCGGTGCGCTCGTCGAAGCTGCGCGTGCCGGAAAAATCGAAGCCGGCTTCGGTATAGGCGTCCACAATATTGACGGTCTTGTCGTGTATCGCTGCGTAGGCGGCCACCATCGAATCGTTGCTCTCGCCGTTTTCCTTGGTCAGCGGCAGATTCGGAAAATTGATCGCGTTGCCGGTGGTGCCGCCCATCGCGATGTGCAGCGAATCGGTGCGCAGGATCTCGAAGCGCAGGGCCTTGCCGTCCTCGGTGGTGCGATACAGGGTCCCGCCATCGGCATGGGTAATGGTTTTGGCCGCGACCAGGATCGTCTCAAGCAGGCGATCGATATCGCGCTCCTTGGAGAGCGCCGCGCCAATGGTGTTCAGCTGCTCAAGACGGCGAAACAGATCGCTGGAGTTATCCATGGCTATACCTGCCGCAGGGCCGCCCCAAGGGGCGCAGCGGGGAATTCGCGAAGCACTGCTTCGCGCCCGCGCAGCCGGCCGGCTGTGCAAAGCCAGCCGTGGACGGTAGGCGCCCCCTCGGGGAGCAGCGAACGAATGTGAGCATGACGGACCATGATCTTTCCTATTTGATGCAAACCGCTCTCACTTGCTTGAGGTCGGTTACGCCTTGCAGCGCCTTTTCGAGACCGTCCATCTTCAGGGTCAGCATGCCGTCGTCCAGCGCCTGGGCGAACAGTTGCACCACGCGGGCGTGTTCCTGGATCAGCTTCTTCAACGGTTCGGTACCGATCATCAACTCGTGCAGACCGACCCGCCCTTTGTAGCCGCTGCCGCCGCAGGTGTCGCAACCCTTGGCGCGGGTAAACACGAACTTGCCGTCCTTGCCGTAGTCCTGCAACAGCCGCGCCTGGGTTGCCGCGTAGGCGGCCTTCATGTCTTTCTTGAAGGGCTCGGTATTTTCGAGTTCGCTGCAATACTCTTTCATGAACAAGCGGACTTCGTCGGCATCCGGCGTATAGCTCTCCTTGCATTTGCACAGCCGCTTGGCCAGGCGCTGGGCCAGAATCCCCAGCAAGGCGTCGGAAAAGTTGAACGGGTCCATGCCCATGTCGAGCAGGCGGATGATGGATTCCGGCGCGCTGTTGGTGTGCAGCGTGGCAAACACCAGGTGGCCGGTGAGCGAGGCCTCGATGCCGATGCCCGTGGTTTCGGCATCGCGCATCTCGCCCACCATGATGATGTCCGGGTCGGCTCGCAAAAAGGCCTTCATCACCATCGGAAAATCCATCACCTTCTTGTTGACCTGGACCTGACGCAGGCCTTTCTGCGTGATTTCGACGGGATCTTCGGCGGTCCAGATCTTGGTATCCACGGTATTGAGGTAGCCGAGCACCGAGTGCAGCGTGGTCGTTTTGCCGGAACCGGTCGGACCGCAGACGAAGAACAAACCATAAGGCTTGGAGATGGTTGCCTTGAGTTTGGTCAGGTTGGTCGGCAGCACGCCCAGCTTGTCCAGGGGAATCGGCTCGCCGCCGGCAAGAATACGCATCACGACATCCTCGACGCCGCCGGTGGACGGAATCGTCGCCACCCGCAGTTCGATGTCCAATGGGCCGTATTTCTTGAACTTGATCTTGCCGTCCTGCGGTTTGCGGCGCTCGGCAATGTCCAGATCGCACATGATCTTGATACGCGCCACCATCGCGTTGCGGTAGCTGGCCGGCACCTCGATGTACTTGGCGAGCGAACCGTCCCGACGGAAACGGATTAGTACCTTGTCCTTGCCCAGCCCCGGCTCGATGTGAATATCCGACACACCCTGCTGATAGGCATCGACAATGACTTTGTTGACCAGTTTGACCAGTTCATTGTCCGCCGCGGCCGAGATATCGTCGCTGACGCCGCCCTCGCCGTCAGCTTCATCCTGATCAAGCGTCGACAGCAGATCGCCCACCGAGCTGTCATCCATATAGCCGGGAACGGCGGAGGCGCCAAACAGCAGATCGAGCGTCTGCGCGAACTCATGGTTGGTGGTAACGCGATAGGTAATTTTGGCGCGCGGAAACACGTTGTTGACAACACGCGAGCCCTTGACCTGTTCGGGGTCCATGCAGACCACCATGACGCCCTCGGAGCCCTCTTCCACTGGAGCCCATTGCGCCTGTTCCAGAAAATCCCGCTTGAGATTTTTCAGAAGATCGATGGGCTTGATGCGATCGGATTTGTACGACTCGTAGGGCACGTTGAAGAACTTGCCCAAGGCAACGCCCAAGGCATGGTGCTTGACCTGGAATTCGTTGACCAGCACCTCCTCGATATCGAGATTCTTCCGTCGCGCGGTGCGCGTTGCCAGTTCCAGTTCCTGCGCCGAGATAACGGCGTCAGACACCAGGAAATCGTACTTTGTCTTGACCGCCTGCGCGGGCTTGCTGCGCTGGCTGAAGGCGATCGCGAGCGTCTCGCACAAGCCCTTGACGCCCTCTTCGGCGATTGCCGTAAACGGCACGCCCGCCTTGTTGTTGATGATCTGGACGACGCCAAGCAATTCGCTGCTCTGCGCATCGACAATCGGGGCGACCAGCATTTGCTTGGTGCGGTATCCGGTGCGCTTGTCGACTTCCTGAAGGAAGCGCAGCGAGGTATTGATCGCCTTCAGTTCGGCATCGTCATAGACGTCCTGGATATTCACGGTCTTCTTGGCCAGCGCAACGTGGCCGGCAATGCTCTGATCGGCGATCGGAAGACGCAAATCCTTGAAGGAGTTCAGCCCGGTCTTGAGCTTGGATACGATTGACGCCTTGTCTTCACCGACGGAATAGATAGTCAGGCGATCGGCATTGAACAGGCTGCATATCTCGCCCGACAGCTCCAGCATGATTTCATCAATATTGGAGGTGGCATGAACCTTGTTGGTGACAACCTGCAGATTCTTGAAAAAACTGAGCCGGCTATCGACATCGGTTGCGGCGGCCTCAGCCGGTGCGGCAGGTACGGCACTCATTTGACGGACTCCATGACGTCAGCGCGCGCCCTCATGCCGCCATCAAGCAAAGCGGCATGGAGTCCTCGCTGGGATAGCAAAAAAGCAGCAGCGGAACTTCGACGTCCCGTCTGGCAATAGACAATGTACTCTTTTGACGGATCAAGCGCGGCCGAGGCGCCGCGGATGTCGTTGAGCGGAATGTTGATGGCGTCCGGATAGCCGTCGCTCTGATACTCCGCGGGGAAACGTACGTCGATCCATATCGCGCCGGCAGCCACCCTTTGCTCAGCCTCGTCACCGCTGACTTTTTGCAGCAAGGGGGCGCCCAGCAACTGGTTGAAGTCATCCTTCGACAAGCGCAGCAGCATGCCATCCGTATTCATCGTCACGGTCGCGTTGCGCACCGTGTCGGCCACCAGGGCTTCTTCACCAAATGCGTTGCCCTCCTTCAACTCGGCAAGTTGCACGGGGGACCCGGCGACGAGTCGCGACACCTTGCAGCGTCCACTCTCGATCAGGTAGTAGTAATCGCCGGCGTCGCCCTGCTTGATGATGGTCTCGCCCCGCTTCGCGGGTACTCGTTTGAACTTCGCCAACAGCGCCTGAATATTGGCCGGTGGCAAGGACGCGAAGGCGCCTACCGTGAGATTGTCCACCGCGAACATGCCCGACATCATCCGCCAGTCGGTTTGATCGCCCATCTCATGGCTGGCTTCGCTCGAACTGGCCAACTGGTTCCAGGTCACGACGATGTCCAGAGGGTCTTCTTCCAGGCTAAGCAGTTCGATATCCGTGATGGCCTTGCTCGGCGACGGCGTCTTTCCACCCCGCGCCACCGGGGCCG
>JAIPCT010000069.1 GCA_021738065.1 Burkholderiaceae bacterium | reverse complement strand
CCGTTCAGTTGCTCGATACGGGCATGCAGCTCGGCGTTCATGGTGATCGTCTCTTCATTGAGCGATTGCATTTCTTCCTTCGAGGTTTCCAGTTCTTCGTTGGAAGACTGGAGTTCCTCGTTGGTGGACTGCAACTCCTCATTGGTCGATTTCAGCTCCTCGTTGGTTGCCTGCTGCTCTTCGATGGTCGCCTGCAGGTTCTCCTTGACATAAGTGAGCTCGCGCTCGAGCTGCTCGATGTGTGTCGCCTCCGTTTCTGTCATGCCGCCTTTGCCGCGGCGCTTTCTGACCGCAGGCTTGCCCTCGCCGACGATGTCCTGAAAGCTGACCAGCAGCAGCTTCTCGCCGGTGTTTTGAGTCGGCAGCACTCTCACGCTGAATCCGACTGTGGAGAAGCTGCCATTGGTCTTTACCAGAACCTCCCGGTTCAGCGTTGCCTCCCCTTCGGCCATGTGACGCAACACCGTGCGCAATTCCGTTTGCAGCCCTTCGCGCGCCATCTCGATCACATTGGTCGTCACCGGCCCGGGCGGCGGACGCAGATAGCGTCCCGTGTCGCCATGCACATAGAGAATGTTGCCCTTGATATCGGTCGTCACCGAGGCCGGAGCGAAGGACTGTAGCAACACGCGATTGCTCAGGTCGGCGACGCTGTCGGCATTGCCTTTCTTGATCCCGGCCTGGACGCCTTTTTCAATCCGGGTCATGGGTGGCAAATTACTGGCCGTCGGCAAATGACTTGGCGTCACGCCGTGACTGGCCTGGTAGAACTTCCATTTGCGGCTGATGACCTGAAACAGTTCCGGGTTGCTGGTGATGCTCTCGGAAGTCGAGAGAAACAGCACCCCGCCCGGCTTCAGCGCATAGTGGAAGTTGGGAATCAGGCGATATTGCTGCTCCGGCTCAAGATAGATCAGCAGGTTGCGGCAGCTGAGCAGGTCGAGCCGGGTAAAGGGCGGGTCCTTGATCACGTTCTGCACGGCGAATACCAGCATCTCGCGCAGGTCTTTCCTGACCTTGTAGCCCGCGTCGCTTTTGGTGAAAAAGCGGCGCAGTCTTTCCGGCGTGACATCCGGCGCGATATTGGGGGGAAAGCTTCCGCTGCGCGCCACGGCGATGGCATCGTCGTCCAGGTCGGTGGCGTATATCTGCACGCCGTAGTTCTTCTGCTTTTCGTCCATGTACTCGCGCAACAGGATGGCGATCGAGTACGCCTCCTCGCCGGTGGCGCAGCCCGCGACCCAGATGCGGATCAGATAGTCGTCCGGCTTGTCGGCCAGCAAGCGGGGCAGAATTTCATCCTTCAGCACGACAAAAGCTTCCGGATCGCGAAAGAAACTGGTGACGTTGATCAGCAGTTCCTTGAACAGCATTTGCACCTCGCCCGGATTTTCCTTGAGGTAACGGGCATAGACCTGCATATCGTCGATGTTGTGCTGTGCCATCCTGCGCTCGATGCGCCGGCCGATGGTGCTTTTCTTGTAGAGCGAAAAATCGTGCCCGGTGCCGCTGCGTATCTGCATCAGGATCTGATTCAGACCGCTGGCGCTGCCGGCTGCCGGAATGCGCCCGAGGTTTCGGCCGATGGTCTGCTTGCGCGCCAGCTTCAACAACTGCGCCGGCATCTCCGCCACGGGCAAAATGTGCGTGGCGTAGCCGGCAGCTATGGCACTTTGCGGCATGCCGTCGTACTTCGCCGACGACGGCTCCTGCACCATGCAGATTCCCCCTGCACCGAGAATGGCGCGCAGACCCAGGGTACCGTCGGTGGCCGTGCCCGAGAGAATAACGCCGATCGAGTTTTCTGCCCGATCTTCCGCCAGCGAGCGCAGAAAGGCATCGATCGGCATGCGTTGGCCTCGCGCCTGCTCGGGGACCGAGAGTTGCAGCACGCCGTTGAGAATGGCCATCTCGCGGTTGGGTGGAATCACATAGACATGGTCGGCGGTGACGGCTACCTGATCCAGCGCTTCCACCACCGGCATCGACGTGCTGCGCTGGAGGATTTCCGTCAGGAGGCTTTCATGGCCGGGATCGAGATGGGGAACCAGCACAAAGGCCATGCCGGTATTTTCCGGACAGGCACGGAAAAACGCTTCGAACGCCTCCAGCCCGCCGGCGGAAGCGCCGATGCCGACAATGGGCAGTACCGCAAGCGCTGCCTGCGGGGCTTTTTCCGCGGGTTCTGCAGCTTTCTTTTCTGGTTTCTTGGCTACCACGGGCTGCGTCTCCTGAACTGCACGATCAAGCCAACATCATCCTGACACCCTGCCGAATCCGTCTGGAAGGGCCTGGAGCGCACTATACGCCGCTATGCCAATCGCCAACGAAACCCACGCTGCGCCAGGTCTTGCGTCTTCAGTCGACACGAAAAATCCGGAATTTCCAGGGATCATCCAGATCGATATCCTCGGCAAAAAAGTTCTGTCGGTCCTTGAGCGGCGTTCAGCTTCGGCCAGAAACGTCGCATTCCCGAAACGGGCTCACTCCACCTCAAGCGAGCGCGCCCGTTTCATTTCCCTTTGCCGGCAGGCCAACGTCTGAATACGCCATCCGTGTAGTTGGCTTCCGCCTGCTCCGTATCGACAATGTGCGGCAAGGAAATGCTGCGATGGAGCGTCCGTTCGGTTTTTGGCAAGAGCTAGACCGATGATCGGCCCGATGTGTCACCGACGCCTTCAATATCGGCCTCCGCCTGCAGCCAGTCCGACAGTTCGTTGCCCGGCGCAAAGCCGCGCTGCTGTGCACGAAAGTAGGCCGCCTCGGCAACCAGTTGTTCGCGCGCGCAATCCAGCTTGTCCCCAGCCGAAGGCGACTCGCCGGAACCGTTGCCTGGTCGTGCCGAGCCATTGCCCTTGGTCTTTTTGACGGTACCGATGCCGGTTTTCATTTTCATCTCCTTGGAGTGTTTCGATTTTGCAAAAACAGCGGACGGCAGCGAAAAGCAGAAGTCGCCCTCATGCAGGCATGCCGCCGGTTTCATTAAATCGCCTGGCTACGCAGAAAACATTGATCGAGCGGACGCCCCGAACACTGGCCTTTTGCCGCTTCCAGACGACGACAACTGGAACACATCAAGGCGCGCAGATTGGACATGGCGACAGGCGGCGCGTCAGGATTCCGGGCAAGATCCTCTGCCATCCTGGCGACCTGCGTCACTAATGGCCGCTGCGGATGATCCTCGGCAAGCACCGCAAGCCATCGCTGGCCGATCTGCAAGGCATCTTCCAGTATTGTTTGCTTGTCATGGGCGGTACAGTCCTTGGGTATTTGCGAGTCGGTGTCCGGAAAGTCCTTCGCGGAGCCGACGCTCATGTCAGGCCGACGCCTGAAAACATGAATTTTTTGCATCATCCAGGCGCACGCTGAGCAAAAACATTTCTTCACCGCCAGTGTTTACTCGTGCCAGATTGAGTTCGACTGCAATCCGGTGTCCGTCGGAATCGGTCGCTTCGAATTTTCGCCACGCATTGTCGGCGCACAAATAGACGAGGTATCTTTGATTAAAACTCGGCGAATGCTCGCTAAGACCAAACCCTGCAATGAATTCCGAAATCCGTTTGCCGATGAGGCGGACCTGATTGGCGCCGAAAATCCTCTCTGCCGGCGATCCGCAACTGAGGATTCGTCCCAAGCGATCCAGAATCAGGCGACCGGTTTCGCCATGCCCCGCAAGGGTGGCCTCGGCATGGGCCATGTCCTGTGCCTGGATCAGACTCCGACTTGATCCGGAATGCTGCCATTCAGCTTGATTCTGGCTGGCCATGATGTTTCCTCGCAGACAAAAGGATGCGAGACCCGCCCCAAGACCAACAGGCCCCTACCCCATGCCTGCAACATACTCGGCACCGATCGCGATGAGAATACTCAGGTGGCCTTATTCTTGATACAGGGAAACCGGTAGTACTTTTCGCGCCGAGAGGCGCTTGAGAACTCCGCCGTGCGGCAGCCCCGACGCCTCGGCAATACGGCCAGACACCGATTCCGCACCGATCAATTCAGCCGTTTCACGGGGAAACCCCGGATATCCTGACCGATCGGGGCTATACGGGCCGACGACAGCGTTTGCGGCAAATGAAAAACGCCCCGACGTGTTCGCCCGGGGCGTTGCTCTGAATCGGCTGAGTCTGAGAAAAGACTATTCGCGACGCGCTTCGCCGCGCTCGGTGCGCTTTCGCTGCATGTATAGATCGCGCCCGGCTTCATGCACGTCGCGGCGTAACTGGCGGCGCTCTTCCGCTGAAAGCCGGTGATCGCGACGCGAAGCGACACTGTCTTCCGCCGCCGCTTGCTCGCGAACCGATTCAGCGGGAAACATCCGCTGCGGGCCACCCGTTCCCGCACCGCGCTCGGGCATGCGCTGCGGCCCCTGCGCCGCGGCTCCGGCCACCAGCAGCCATAGCGCGACTGTCGCCACCGCCCATCTAGGTTTGCACCCTGTCCTCACGATTGCGCCTTAATTCCCATCAATGCAGGATATTGTAAACCTGCTCGCCCGCAATCCTGCTGGCTTCCATCAAATGATCGATCGAAACCTGGGGCGCGGCGCCCCACAATGCCAGCCCCGCGGCCAGCGCCATGCTGAAAAACAATGCTTTCATGGTCGTCTTCCTCTCTCGCAAGTCGCTGTATGGCGGCCTCAAAACCGAAATACTCTCCGGCACGCTTGCATTCTCGGTGCTGCCTGTAAGCCGGATGTTGCGCGGGCACCGGCTTTGTAATCGTTTGTAAAGCCTGCTGGCAGAATGCGGGCTATCCCGCTAGGATTCAGGCCATGAATGAAACCAAAGCCAAGATTCTTGTCGTCGACGACGACCTGCGACTGCGTCAATTGCTTGAGCGCTATCTCTCCGATCAGGGATTCACGGTCAAGGCCGTCCCCGACGCACCGGGAATGGATCGGGCGCTGGAGCGCGAACTCTACGACCTGATCGTGCTCGACCTGATGCTGCCCGGTGAAGATGGCCTGGCCATCTGCCGCCGGCTGCGCGGCGCAGCCAACCCGGTGAGTATCGTCATGCTCACCGCCAAAGGCGACGAAGTCGATCGCATCGTCGGCCTGGAACTCGGCGCCGACGATTACCTGCCCAAGCCCTTCAGCCCCCGCGAACTGGTGGCGCGCATACACGCCGTGCTGCGCCGCCGCGCTGCACCGGCGACGCCGGGCGCCCCGGCGATTACCGAAGAGAGCGTGAGTTTCGGCAAGGTCACCGTCAATCTGGCGACGCGCGAGCTGTTGCGCGACGAGGAGAGCACCTTGCTGACATCCGGCGAGTTTGGTCTGTTGCGGGTGTTGCTGGAACATGCGCGGCAACCGATGAGCCGCGACAAGCTGATGGAGTTGGCGCGCGGTCGCGAGTACGAGGTTTTCGATCGCGCCATCGACGTGCAGATTTCGCGCTTGCGCAAACTGGTCGAGGAAGATCCCGGCAAGCCGCGCTACATCCAGACCGTGTGGGGGTTCGGCTACGTCTTCGTGCCCGATGGCAAGAAGCACGAATGAAGTTGTTGCCGCGCTCGCTGCTGTGGCGCACCTTCCTGTTCGTTGCTCTGCTGATGCTGCTTTCCGTGGTGGCCTGGTTTGCCATTTTCAGCACCTATGAGCGCGAACCGCGCGCGCGCCAACTGGCGCAGGCCGTCGTCAGCATTGCCAATCTGACGCGCGCGGCACTGATTTCCGCCCGTCCGGAAGCCCGTCGCGAACTGTTGCGCGACTTGTCCGACCGTGAGGGCATCCGCATCTATCCGGCCGACGCAACGGATCGCGTGGCACCCCTGCCCGACCGGACCTTGCTGCATCGGGTGGAGGAACTGGTCAAGCAGCAGTTGGGGCCGGCGACTCGCGTCACCATGGAGCGGGAAGGTGAGCGGGCCTTGTTCGTCAGCTTCCGCATCGACGACGGCGACGAAGGCATCTACTGGCTGGCGCTGCCCAGCGAGCGCATCGAGCGGGTGTTTCCGCTGGGCTGGATAGGCTGGGGCGTTGCCGCCTTGCTGCTGTCCCTGTTGGGCGCCTGGCTGATCGTGTTCCGCATCACGCGTCCCTTGAAAGACTTGCAGGAGGCCGCCAGAAAAGTCGGCGCTGGCGAGACGCCGACGCAACTCGACGAATCCGGCCCGACCGAACTGGCCACCGTCGCCCATGCCTTCAATCAGATGAATGCCGACCTGACCCTGATCGACCAGGATCGCGCCCTGATCCTGGCCGGGATCTCGCACGATCTGCGCACACCTTTGACGCGCCTGCGGATGGGAATAGAAATGTCCTCGGATGAAAGCCTGTGCGAGGGCATGACGGCGGACGTCGAGGAAATGGACAAGACCATCGGCCAGTTTCTCGATTTCGCCCGTTCCGAAGGCGGCGAGGCCATGCAGGAAGTGGATGTCGCCGCGCTGCTGGCGGAGATCGCCACGCAATACCGGCGACGCGGATTCGGTGTGACCGTCGCCACGCCAGCCGCCGTAGCGCCAGCGCCGAGTTTTGGCGGCGCCTTGCCGGTCAGGCCGCAAGCCCTGCGCCGCGCGATCAACAATTTGGTCGATAACGCGCTGCGCTATGCCGGCAGCGAATTGCCGGTTGAACTGGCGCTCGGTCATGGCGCCGGCGAGTTCTGCATCGAGATTCGTGACAACGGCCCGGGCATTCCGCCCGCCGAAATCGAGCACATGAAACGCCCCTTCACCCGACTCGAGTCGGCGCGCAGCAATGTCTCCGGCGCCGGCCTCGGCCTGGCGATTGTCGAGCGCATCGCGCGCGCTCACAATGGGCGTCTGGAACTTCTCCAACGCCCGGGCGGCGGCTTGCTTGCCCGCCTGGTTTTGCCTACATCGCCACAGCAATGAACATGGAAAAAGCAATTGACCACGGGGAACACGGGGAAACCCAGTGAGTTGCAACATTTTTCGTGCTCATCCGTTCGGTTTGAAATAACAATCTCACCACAGAGTCATAAAGGCACAGAGAAAGGCGATGAATCAAGGTCGCGTGGATCAACGGCCTCTCTCCCTTTGGGTGATCCTCCCCTACCGCACCGCATTGTTTTCCTCTGTGCCTCTGTGGTTCAATTGAGTTTCTCAGATTGAATGTTTTCCGCCATAAGCCTTTGCTTATCCCCGTGTTCCCCGTGGTCAAAATGAGCTTGTAAGAATGAACGAAACTGCCACTCCCTTTGCGCGAATTGGCGGCGAGCCCGCGGTGCGGCGTCTGGTGCGGCGTTTCTATGAATTGATGGACACCCTGCCCGAGGCCTACGGCATCCGCAAACTGCACGCCAGTGATCTTGCCGGCGCCGAGCAGAAGCTGTTCATGTTTCTGTGCGGCTGGCTGGGCGGCCCGCAACTCTATGTCGAGAAATACGGCCATCCGAAACTTCGCGCGCGCCACCTGCCTTTTGCGATTGCGAGCGACGAAGCCGCGCAATGGATGTTATGCATGCGTGACGCGATGGCTGAAGTGATCGCTGATGAAGAACTGCGCGCCGGACTGGACAAGGCGTTCACCGATTTGGCCGATCACATGCGCAATCGCGCCGACCCAGCGCCGTCCTGACGCCAGCCCGAGACAAGCACGCCTCAGAGATCGCGGCTTGCGTGCGCGCGGCGCAGCGTACAGGCGTGACGGTGCCGCGCCATCAGGCGCGGATCGGTGACGATGACGCCGATGGTTTCACCGATCACCATCACCACCCCGAGTACGGGCAGGACCAGCATCAGACCGGGAACGCCGGCGACCGCGCCACCGACGAAGATCATCAGCACGGTGACCAGCGGGTGCAATTCGAGGCTCTTGCCGACCGTCAGCGGCATGTAAACAAAGTCGTCAAGCAGGCGCACCGCGCCGAACAGGATGATCGCCCAGTACGCCATGCTCGGTGAATCGGGGAAATCCGTCGCCGCCACCAGCACCACCAGCAAACCGCCGAGAATCGACCCGACATAGGGAATCCACGCCAGTACCGCGCAAATCAGCCCCAGGGCAAACGGCCCGGGAATGCCGAGCATCCACAATCCAGCGGCAAGGGTGACGGTATCGAGCACCGTGAGCTTGATCAGCCCCTGAAAATAGGCGCGCGAGGTGTGATCGATTTCGTACAGCAGGTACAGCGTTTTTTCAAAAAAGGCATTAGGTACCGCGCTGCTCAGGAAACGCTGGAAACGCCGGCCATCACGCAAAAAGAAAAACGCCAGGAAGGGAGCCAGCATCAGCGAAGGAGCCCAGGCCATGACACCGATGGCCACCGGTTCGAGATGGTCGGATACGCTGTCCGCATGTTGCGTCAGTCGCGTCGCGACCTTGTCGGCGACGCGCGCCTTGGCCAGGGTCGGCCAGTGTGCCTCCAGTCCGCGCAGGGAGTTTTCCAGCAGGCGCTGCCCGCCCATGACGTACCGACTGCCGGTGTCCCCCCATCCCGCAATGTGGCTGGCGGCCCGGGGCGTCAGCGCCATGCCGACAATAGTCAGCACCACCACGAAGCCCAGCGTCACCAGGCTGGCCGCGCCGTCCCGGCTCATGCCGCGATAGATCAGGCCCTGCATCGGCGGAAACAGGAGATAGTAAAGAATCAGAGCCAGCAAAAACGGCACCACCAGCCAGAGGATTTTCTGGAACAGGAACAGCAACAGACAGGTTGTCGCAATGATCGCTACCCAGACGACGGGTCCCGAGCCATGGTGACCCTCCTCGACCAGCAAGGTGGACGGCGCCGGATCGCTCATCACATATGCTGGTAGGCGCCCGCCGCCGCCGCCATGACGCGCATGCGCGCACCCAGGTGGCGCGCCAACTGGCGGGATATCTTCGAGGCAATGCGCGCGTGGGTGTCGAGCAGTCCCACAAAATCGTCGCGGAAGAACACGATCAGCTGGCAGGCCGTTGCGGCGCGAGCCTGGGCCGAACGCGGTGAATCGTCGAGCAATGCCAATTCGCCAAAGAAGGTTCCCGGCCCGAGCTGGGCAACGCGTCCCGCCTCGCCCTGCCCCTGCCGGCAAATCAGGACTTCGCCGCTGGCGACAATGTAGATCGCCTGCCCCACTTCACCTTCGTCGAAAATCACCTCGCCGGCGAGGTATTCGCGTTCGTGCAGCAGACCATCGACAATCTCCAGTTCGGCCGGTTTCAGGTTGACGAACAGGCTCAGGCCATGCAGGCGCTCCAGGCGGGGCGTCGTCTTTCTTGGGCGAAACAGTTTGACCACGAGTATCGACTCCCGACGATGAGTTGCGATGTTATGAGACCGGTTTGGAGCCGCGACGGGCAGGCCGCGGTACGCGCCAGACAATGACGTGATTCTAGTGGTCAGTCATCGAGAAGTCGATGGAACGTCAAATGATCACCACAGAGAACACAGAGATCACGGAGGGAAGCGGAACTGTCTTTGCGCATGATTTCTCTGTGCTCTCTACGGTGATGCTTATCAAGTTGACTGGCGACTAGTTCATTCGGCTCCGGCATCCTGCAGCGGAAAGACTGCCAGAGTCTCGTAGCGCGCGGCGGTGGGATGCAGATGGGATTCGATCAGGGCAAACTCGCTGACGTGCCAGCCGATCGGCGTACCCAGGCGTGGCAGCGAGCGACATCGGGCATGCCGAGCCAAACTGACATGCGGCACCCTGACCGGGCCGGTTCGATCATCAATGGCAAAACCGGCGCCGCTCAAGCCATCCGCCAGCGACTTGAAGAGGCACTTCAGGGGCTCCGGCGATTGGCGACAGCCTGCCCACACGATGCCGCGCTGCGGCCAGAATCCCAAACGATCAAGACGCAGATCGAAGGCCTCGCCGCTCACTTCGGCGGCCAATGACTCGAGCTGACCGATCCGGGCCGAGGTCACGGCGCCGATGAAGGCCAGCGTCATGTGCAAGGATTCCGCCGGAATCAGCCGGCTGCCGCGGCCCGCCAGATTGTGGGCGAGCGCGGCCAGATGGGCGGCGGCCTCATCTCCCGGCCAGAGGGCAAAGAACACCCGCCGTGGCGGCAAATCACCCATGCCGCATCACTGTACCGCAATCAGCAGCACCACGGCGTGCGCTGCAATCCCTTCGCCACGCCCCTCGAAGCCGAGATGTTCGTTGGTTTTTCCCTTGATGTTCACGGCCTCGACCTCGATGCCAAGATCGGCGGCGATGTTGCCGCGCATGGCGGCGACATGCGGCGCGATGCGCGGCGCCTGGGCGATGATGGTGGCGTCGATGTTGCCGACCTGCCATCCCGCGGCGCGTACCGCAGCCATGGCGCCCTTCAGCAATGTGCGGCTGTCGGCACCCTCCCATTGCGAGCCGCTGTCCGGAAACATGCCGCCGATGTCGCCCAGTCCGGCGCCGCCGAGTATGGCGTCGGTTATCGCATGCAACAGGGCATCGGCATCCGAATGCCCGAGCAAACCCCGCGGATGGGGAATCTCGACTCCGCCGAGAACAAGTTTGCGGTCCGGCACCAAGGCGTGCACGTCATAGCCCTGACCGACTCGAAATGGAGTTTTCATTGCAGGAAGACCCTTTCACTACGGAAACAAGACACGGACGTTATCAGCATATTCGCCAGGGCAAACGCCATCTGATGGCATTTTTTCTTCCCTTGGCTGAAAGGCGAGAGGCCCGAAACGCTTTCTCAGACCCGCCGCGCGTATTCCTCGAAGCTCCCGACCGGCACCGGCCGGCTGAAGAAATAGCCTTGGAAGGCCTGGCAGCCGGAACTGACAAGGAAAGCGCGCTGCGATTCCGTCTCCACGCCCTCGGCGATCACGCTCAGCCCAAGGCTCTCGGCCAAGGCCACGATGGTCCTGGCGATCGCCGCGTCGTTGGGATCGATCAGTATGTCGCGCACAAACGACTGGTCGATCTTCAATTGGTCCAGCGGCAGACGCTTCAGGTAGGCCAGCGAAGAATAGCCGGTGCCGAAATCGTCCAGCGAGAAGCTTATCCCCCTGGCTTTCAGCGCCGCCATCTTGGCGATGACGTCCTCGACATCGTCCACCATCAGGCTCTCGGTCAGCTCCAGCTTCAAGCGCTGCGGATTGGCGCCGGATTGATCGAGTATTGCCAGCACCTGAGCGACAAAGTCCGGCTTGCGGAACTGCACGGAACTGACATTGACCGCCAGCATCAGATGCGCCATATCGGATCTGCCTGCCCACGACAGCAACTGATTGCAGGCGGTTTCCAGGACCCAGTGACCGAGGTCAATGATCAATCCGGTTTCTTCCGCCAGTGCGATGAACTCGATGGGCGATACCATGCCGCGCCCGGGATGTCGCCACCGCACCAGGGCTTCGGCGCCCGTGACGCGACCGTTGCCGACCACCTGAGCCTGGTAGTAGAGGACAAACTGGCGCCGCTCGATTGCCTCGCGCAAATCGGCTTCCAGCGAGGCCCTTGCCATCACCGCCGTTTCCATGTTGGGGTCGAAAAAATGCAGCGCATTGCGTCCGCGCTCCTTGGATTTGTACATTGCGAGATCGGCCTGTTTCAACACCTCTTCGATCGAAATCTCGTGCCCACGAAACAGGGTGGCGCCGATGCTCGCGCTGCTGCGATGTTCGACCTCGCCGAGCCGATAGGTCTGATTGAGGACCGCAAGCAGTTTTCCGCCGATGACTTCGGTCTGACTCGCCGCTTCGTCCTGGTTTTCGCTGAGGCTCCCCAGGGTCACCACAAACTCGTCACCGCCCAGCCGTGCCACTGTATCGCCTTCGCGCACGCAACCGGTCAAGCGCTGCGCGACCTGTTGCAGCAACAGATCGCCCATGTCGTGGCCGAGCGTGTCGTTCAGGGTCTTGAAGCGGTCGAGGTCGATGAACAGCACAGAGCCGTAAGTCGCGTTGCGATTGCCGACAGTCATCGCCTGCCTCAGGCGATCCAGCAGCAGCGTGCGATTGGGCAGATGAGTGAGCGGATCATAGAACGCCAGGTCGTTGATCTTTTGTTCGGCAATTTTTCGTTCCGTGATGTCCTGATGCGTGCCGACATAATGGGTGACTGTTCCGTCGCCCGCCCTGGCGGCGGAGATTGTGAGCCACTTCGGATAGACCTCGCCGTTCTTGCGCCGATCCCATATTTCCCCCTGCCAGGCGCCGGTCTTCGCGATGATCTCCCACATGGATGAATAAAATGCAGCATCGTGACGGCCGGATTTGAGCAGGCGCGGTGTCTGCCCTATGGCTTCGGCGGCCGAGTAGCCCGTCGAATCGACAAAGGCCTTATTGACTTTCAGGATAACCCCGTTGGCATCGGTCACAAGTGTGCCTTGCTGGGATTCGAAGGCTGCCGCGGCTATGCGCAGTTCCGCTTCGGCCTTTTTGCGCGAGGCGAGACTGCTGACGCTGCCGACAAAAAGCTTCCTGCCTTCAAGCACGGTTTCGGTAACGCCCAATTCGATGGGAAAACACGAGCCATCCTTGTGCCGTGCGTCAACTTCCCGCTTGCTGCCGATGACATTGCGGACGCCGCTGCTGCGGTAGTTACTCAGATAGCCGTCATGCGCCGACTGGTGGGGCTCCGGCATCAGCATATTGATATTGCGCCCGACCACCTCCTCGGCGCGATAACCAAACATCGTCTCGGCAGCGTGGTTGAACGACTCGACAATGCCCAGTTCGCCGATGGTGATCACGCCACTGGGTACCGATTCCAGAACTGCACGCAGCCGCGCCTGGTCGGCCGCCGCCGAGAGCACGATCTTCCTCCGTTCGGACTCCAGGGCGGTAATCAGCAAACCCAGGGCGACGATGGTGGCCATATAGGTCCATAGCAGGATCAGTCCGATCTGGCTGTCTGATTCAATGAAAAATCCCTGCCCCGATACCGTGCTCCAGACTGCGACTCCGGAGAATCCGAAACTTGCCAGCACCGCGCCGCCAATGCCGAAGCGCAGCGCCGCCCATGTGATCAGCGGCAAGGTCAGGAATGCGATAGGCAAGGATCTGCCCAATTGCACAAAATGGTTCATGAAGGCCAGCCACGCCACCACGGCTGAAACAACACCCCATATCAGCAACTCTTTTCTCGAAAGCGTCAGGGTTCTGATGTTCTTCCGGGTCAGGTTGAGCAACAACGGGGCAACCAGCAATACACCCACGGTATCGCCCATCCACCAGGACTTCCAGGCAGAGCTCAACTCAGCGACGGATATCAGTTCAGCCAGATAGAGGCACGCGCTGCCTCCGGTGGCGGACAGGGCCATGCCCGCACCGCTTGCGGCCATGAACAGACCGACATCCCGGCGGCGCTCGAATGCGGGATTAAACAGGGTGCGATGAAGCATCAGCGTCGTCGCGAGGGGTCCCAGCGAGTTGCCCAGTGCGATTCCTGCCGCCAGAGGCCAGGACGATCCCGTAGCAAGATTGACCAGTAGCGCGCCGACGTAGATCCCTGGCCAGACGCCGTTTCCCCAGCGATACAGCGCCGCCACCGCGATTCCGGTCGGCAGCCAGAAAAGCGTGATGTGGGAACCGAAAATGGGCGCCTGCAGACCGATCCAGCCGGTGACAAAGTAGGCGAGAGCGAGAACCAGGGGGCGTTTCATCGCAAGCCGTTCACGGAGGATTTGAGCATCCGGAACGAACCGTGTGCCGTGGGGAACTTAATTCGTTCATGAATCAAGTATATCGGAGGGCGGCGCTTTTCTCTGTGAGCCTGAATCAGCCGGCGCACCGATCACCGTTCCGCTGCCTGACAGGCGTCCAGATGTGCGATGGCGTTGGCGTAGTAGTTCAATGTTTCGATCTGCTCCGGTGCCGGACGGAACAAACCGTCCTGCTCAAGAACAATTCGACGCAAGGTCAGCATTCTCAAGCCGACGCCTATGGCATAGTCATGGTCGTGGCGCGGCAAATAGAGATGGGCTCCGCCGGCCTCGAGTTCGCCCATGAACGCGTGGGCAGCCGCTTTCAATTCCAGTTCGCTCAGCGCGCGCGACGGATCGCGTGCGAGGATGCGGGCCACCAATGAAACCGGCAGTACCGGAATCACTCTGCCGATGGAGTCCATCAGGCGCTCGGCAACGCGCCCGACTTCGTCTCGGCGCTGCGCGTCGCTCAGCGCCGGAAAATGCAGGCCACGCTCGCGGCAGTAGGCACGCATCGAGACCGGTGTGCCGAAATTGACGCAGGCGTAGCCGAAACGATGCCATCCGCCGCGCAGCACCTGGGACAGATTGCGCAGCACGAAACCCAGGCTGATGCCCAGGCCGCGCAGTCGGCCGGGCTTGTGCGCTTCGGGATGCAATTTGAGCAACTGGCTGCGGTCTTCCAGCACGCGGTCGTAATTCAGCCCCACCGGGATGAACACCAGATCGCGCCGCCCGTCTTCGTCACGCTCGTCAAAGGTCTTCAGCATGTAATCGAGCAGGCCGAATTTCGGCGTGCGCAGGCGGCCATCGACGGTCAGCCCGCCTTCCGGAAACACGGCCTGGGTCACGCCGGCCTCGGAGGCCATCTGCACATAGCGTGAAAGCACCGTGCGGTAAAGCGGATCGCCGGAACTGCGGCGCACGAAATAAGCGCCCATGGCCCGTATCAGTTGTTGCAGGGGCCAGATGCGCGCCCACTCGCCGACGGCGAAGGAAAGCGTGGCGCGCTCGGCGGCCAGAAACGCCACCAGCACATAGTCCATGTTGCTGCGGTGATTGATGACAAAAATGATGGTCGACTTCGGATCGATTTTCGCCAGCGAAGCCTCATCGACGAAGCCGATGCGCACCCGATACAGCGCCCGCGCCACGGCACGGGCCAGCGCATAGCCGACGCGGTAGTACACATAGGCGTTGAACGAGGGCACGATCTCGCGCGCATAGCGGTCGACGCGCGCCCAGACTTCGCCCAGCGTCTCCTGGCTGGCCACGGCATGCGCGGCGGCGGCGGCTTGTACCTTGGGGTCGTGAAACAGCCGGTCGATCAGTACCTGGCGCCGGGTGAGCTTGAAGGACGGCAGCTCGATATTCAGGCGGTCGCCGATATGGCGCAACACCCGTTTGATGCGGCGCCGAAAGAACCAGCGCATGCCGGGCACCAGCAGCAACACCAGCACCGCCCAAGCGGCGAAACCGGCGAGGATGACGACCAGCCACAGCGGCAGTACCACGGTCCCGGAAATCGCAGATCTCCTCTTTGCACAATCATGTTGACGACAAAAGCCGGAATGAACCCGGGGGCGACGACGCTGCGATGATAGCAGTCAGGTTCAGGCCTGGTGCTGCGGCCTTGCCTTCATGCGAACACCGGTGCCGGCTTTGCCTTGTGCCCCGCTAATCGGCTCGATTGCTCAGTATCCATTCGGCGAGCTGCAGGTCCAATGGATAGGTGACCTTGAGGTTGCTGGCATCGGCGGCAACCAGGCGCGGTACCAGGCCCAGTGCCTCGATCGCGCTGGCTTCGTCGGTCACGCTCGGGGCACGTTCAAGCGCATCGAGCAACAGTCGGTGGCGGAACATTTGCGGCGTCTGCGCCTGCCACAAACCATCGCGCGGCACGGTTTCAAGCACGCGGTCATTGATGTCGCCACGCTTCAGGGTATCGGCCACCGGCACCGCGAGCAGGCCGCCGGCATCGTCCTGCCCCACTTCGGCAATCAGCTTCTCCACCAGCGCCACCGTCAGGCAGGGGCGCGCGGCATCGTGCACCAGTACCCAGTCGTTCGCCACGCCATCCAGTTCGGCGGCCATGCCGCGCAAGCCATTGGTCACGCTCTGCGCGCGCGTCTCGCCGCCACAACGCAGGACGCGGAGTTTCGCCCCGAGCTCGGCCATCCGGGCGCCAGGCCAAAGCCTATCGTCGGGCGCCAGCACCACGAACACGGAAGCAATTGCCGGCGTGGCGCACAATGCCCGTAGCGCGTGCCAGATCATGGGCTGACCCGCCAGCAGCGCATACTGTTTTGGCGTCGGCTGCGGACGATTCGACGGCGTGCCCATGCGCGAACCCGAACCCGCGGCGGGAACCAGTGCGTGGCAGGTGCCTGTGTCAGTAGCTATCATTTCCCGATTCTATACAATCGTCTTACAGGAATTCGTGCGAGGAAGAACATGTTCGCCGCAGAAACCGGAGTCGAAACCTTGCAGGCCTTTGCCATCAGCATCGGCATCGGCCTGCTGATCGGTCTTGAGCGCGAGCGCCAGTCCGACCTCAAGGCCGGCTTGCGCACTTTTGCCCTGGTCGGACTGCTCGGTGCGCTGTGCGCCTTTCTGGCGCAAACCACCGACAGCGGCTGGATCCTCGCCGCCGGCCTGATCGCCATCGCCGCCATGATGATCGCGGCCCTGGTCTCCGATCCGCTCGATACCGGCGATCCGGGCACCACCTCGGTGGTCGCGCTGATGGTCTGCTACGCGCTGGGCGCCATGGTCTGGTACGGCTACACCTCGACGGCGGTGATGCTGGCCATCGCCACCACCCTGCTGCTGTATTTCAAAGCTCAACTGCACGGCATCTCGAAGAGCATGACGCAACTCGATCTGCTCTCCATCCTGCAGTTCGGCGTACTGGCGCTGGTGATACTGCCGATTCTGCCCGACAGGAATTTCGGCCCCTACCAGGCGCTGAATCCGCAGAATATCTGGTGGATGGTGGTGCTCATTTCCGGCGTTTCGCTGGCTGGCTACGCCGCCCTGCGAGTCACCGGCGCGCAGCATGGCGCGGCATTGATCGGACTGTTCGGCGGCCTCGCGTCCTCCACCGCAACCACCATGATTTTTGCCCGTCACGCCCGTGCCCATGCCGATCTCACGCGCACCGCGATGGTGGTGATCCTGCTCGCCAACATTGTCGTCATGGTACGTCTGGCGCTGCTTTCATCCGCCGTGGCGCCGGAAATCGTCGACCGCTTGTTTGTCGTGCTGGGCTGCGGCATTGCTTTGGGGCTTGGCGTGACGCTCTGGGGTTGGCGTCAGCTCAATGCCAACAGCGCATTGCCGATGCCGCACGTGAGCAATCCGACGGAAATGCGAACGGCGCTGACCTTCGGCGCCTTGTACGCGCTGGTGCTGGTGCTCTCGGCCTGGTTGCAGGACGTCGCCGGCAATCGCGGTCTCTACCTGCTGGCCGTGGCCTCGGGGCTGACCGATGTCGATGCCATTTCGCTGTCGACGCTGCGCATGTTCAGCCAGGACAAACTGACGGAGGCGCAGGCCGTCACCGCGATTACACTGGCAACACTGTCCAACCTGGCCTTCAAGACCGGGCTGGTGTTTTTCATCGGCGGCGCGGCGCTGACCCGCCGCGCACTGCCGGGGCTTGCCGCCATCGCCGTCGGCCTGATCGGCGGGCTCTTCCTGATGACCTGAGGAGTGATGACCATGAACCCTGCCGCCGCCACTCGACCCGCCGCCGTCGCCGGCATGTTCTATCCCGGCGACCCGGCCCGCTTGCAAGACGAATTGGCGAACTGCCTCGGCTTGCCGCAGCCGGGCAAGCGCGACGCCGTATCGCCAGCGCCGAGTTTTACCGCCGACTCCGGCGCGCTGCTCAAGGCGCTGATCGTCCCCCACGCCGGCTACATCTATTCCGGCAGCACGGCCGGCCGCGCCTATGCGTTGCTGGCGCCGCTGGCCGGGCGCATCCGTCGCGTCGTCCTGCTCGGGCCCTGCCATCGGGTATCGCTGCGCGGCCTCGCGGCGCCCACGGTGGATGCCTTCGCCACCCCCCTGGGCAGCGTGGCGCTCGATCGTGCCGGACTCGATGCACTGAGCGATCTGCCGCAGGTCATCGCCAGCGACGTCGCCCATGCCCAGGAGCACTCGCTGGAAGTGCAACTGCCGTTTCTGCAGACGGTGCTGGGCGAATTCGAGTTGCTGCCCCTGGCCGTCGGCGCGGCCGCCGCCGCGGATGTCGCCGAAGTGCTGGAGCGGCTCTGGGGCGGCCCCGAGACCCTGATTGTGATCAGCTCCGACCTCTCGCATTTCCATGACTACCGCGAGGCACAGGCGCTCGACACGGCAACCGCCGAGGACATTCT
>JAIPCT010000137.1 GCA_021738065.1 Burkholderiaceae bacterium | reverse complement strand
GTCGCCGTCGCCGCGACCGGCCTGGCACCGATCGTGGTGGCCGCCCTCGCGGGCATGGGGCTGATGCTGCTCACCAAGTGCATCACTTGGGACGATGCGGCGGGGGCGCTGAGCACCCAGGTGATCCTGATCGTCGCGGTCAGCCTGGCGCTCGGGCTGGCATTGATGAAGACGGGCGGCGCGGATTACCTCGCCCAACTCTACGTCGCGGGCGCTTCGGGTTTGCCCAATCCCGTCATCCTCAGCGGGCTCATGCTGTTGATGGGCGTGCTGACCAACATTGTTTCGAACAACGCCGCGGCCGTCATCGGCACCCCGATCGCGGTCAGCATCGCGACGCAACTCGGACTGCCGCCCGCGCCCTTCGTGTTGGCGGTGATCTTCGGTGCCAATATGAGCTTCGCCACGCCGATGGCCTACAAAACCAACCTGCTCATTTTCAGCGCCGGTGGCTACAAGTTCTCGGATTTCCTGCGGGTCGGCACGCCGCTGCTGCTCATCATGTGGATCGCACTATCCTTCCTGCTGGTTTGGCAATATCAGCTCTGATTGCCAGGCAATTGGCGTTCCAGGGGTGTTGCGCATGAGAGGTCGGAGATGCCGTCCATGATCGCGTAGAAGAAGGGCCGATCGGCCTTGACGACGACCGGCTCCTCTGGCCGGGCAGCGCTTCTCATGGACATTACCACTGCGGTCGCCGCGGCCGCCGCGGTGCCCTTCTCCTCCACCGCGATGAAGGTCCCCATCTCCGTCGGGAGGTGGAGCACCTTCTGCATTTCGGCCAGCGTTGCGCCCGCCGCCCCGTTGGTGGTCATCGCGAAGGCGGCCTGGATCGAGTAGGGGGAAAGGCAGATGTTGCCCGGGCCCTTGGCAAACTGGTGGCAGAGATCGAGGCCCAGGGCGCTGGTGGCATCGGCCACCGGGTTGGAAGTTTCGGCGGCACCGGCGGCGACGATCAGGGTGCCGCAGAGGGCCGATGCGAGGAGTTGTTGCCATTGAAGGAACGGGTGAGGTCATGGGTGTTGAGCCGTTGGCCGTCGAGATGGATTGTGATCTTATCCTGATCCCACTCCATCACCCACAGGTGGAACTTCCCGGCCCAGTCACCCTTGCCGAATTATTCGATGTTATGATGGGACGAGTTCCACTCGTCGCGGCCGAAGCGGTTAGCCTTGACAAAGTTGCGAGAATCTGGCCGCGAAAGAACTCCATGATGTCGATTTCCCCACCCTCGGGCCAGCGCCCGTGGCCGGTGGTCCAGATGGCGGGCCACAGGCCCAGGACTCTCGATCTCCGGGGGTAGGGAGGAAGGGTCTGGAACTCGCCCGGATGGCGCAATTACAAGGGTTGGCTGGCGGTGGCGCGGACCGGCAAATTGGCTTTGCCTGTGAAATGAGAAGTGACACCTTCCCCCTAGTCAAGTCAGCCTCATCGGCACCGCTTGCAAGCTGGAAGCCGACGCCATGGCGGGGGCTTTCTTCGTCCGCTAGTGTCAGGAAAACTCCTGCTGCCATGCGATACAACCCTTTGCAATTGAACCGCTTGGAGAGCATTAGACTTCCCCGCTTCACGACACCGAACGGGTCGTCAACCCGGCCTGCCGGGACCTCGAACGCCACCGCAACGCCCAGAACAACAAATTGCGCCACCGCAGGGCATGCTGTGCCCCGCTGTTCCCGCCGGCTACCCGCCGGCACGCGACAATCCTGGTCACGATCGTCGCGCGCATTGTCGCGTTATGCTCCGTCATTCACGCCGTTCCCGTCCGCTGTTCCCGCCGGCTACCCGCCGGCACGCGACAATCCTGGTCACGATCGTCGCGCGCATTGTCGCGTTATGCTCCGTCATTCACGCCGTTGCCGCCCGCTGTTCCCGCCCGCCACCCGCCGGCACGCGACAATCCTGGTCACGATCGTCGCGCGCATTGTCGCGTTCACTTCCCAGAGGTAACGGGTCCTGAGGATCGTCACCGCACTCACGAGGAGCGCCGGGCTTCGATGGCGGATGGAGATTGACATGGCGGTGCTGGCGGCGAACCCGAGTAATGCGGAAATCCGGCCGGTTTCGAGGCGAAAGTCGTGGATCGAACCAGAATCTGCTTCGGGGAAGCCGGTATTCCGTCAAGTTGCTGGTGCCGTCACCATCAAGGTCGAGGGCGGAGTCATCGACCCCACGTGCAGGCCGTAGTCGCCTTCCCACGTGTCGTCCATGTTGTCGAATTCAGCACGTTAGGGCGGCACAGCCGCTGGCTCTATTTCCATCATGCCCGGCGGTGGACCGTAGCCCACGAGTTTGGCTTTGGACTCCATGCGTGGCATCCGGAACTCATAAACGCCATAGCCATTGGCTTTGGTGCCGCGGTAGGACCGGCCATCCGTGGCGTTGATCATGATCTGCCGACCGTCCTTTGCCTCGCGCCCCAGATACATGGCCACATGGGTGATGTTGGGGCTTGTCCCGTCGCCCCCCTTGTGGCCGATGGCCCAAAACAACAAATCTCCCGGCAGCAATTCGGCCAGACTCGGGTCAGCGGCCGTGCTGGCGTCATCCGGCACGCGGTGGAGTTGCTGGTGATCGCGGAGCCAGTGATACTGCCCGGACGACGTTCGGGGCGGAGTCAGCCCACATTCGGTCATCACGTAATACATCGCGCCGGAACAATCGAAGCCGCCCAGTGCCGGGTCCGCTCCGCCATAATGATACGGCAGCCACGGCGAGTCCCTGGCAACCTCAAGGGCGGTTTTGATCAGTTCCTGCCGTCCCGCCGGCAACTTCGCGAATCCCGCCAGGTCCGAGGTCGCGACGAGCGCCGGTTGCCCATTGCCGGGCCGGCGCGGCGGCGGCACGGGGGCCTGCGCCGGTGGCGCGGAGGCAGGTGGCGGAGTGCCGGTCACCTGCAACTCCTGCGCCACGATCCCGGTCCCTGCGGCGGCGATCACCCATGCACCCACCATGATCGACATCGGCGTAGCCAAACCAAGGGCGCAGGGGCAGGCGATGATGAGTACCGCGACCGCGTTGACGATGGCGTGGGCCAGCCTGGGCTCCGGCCCCAACCATAACCAAACGCCGAAGGTGAGCACCGCGACCGCGAGCACCACCGGCACAAAAATGCCCGCGACCTTGTCGGCAAGTCCGTGGATGGGTGCGCGGCTGCGCTGGGCATCCGCAACCATGGTCACGATCTGCCCTAGCAGGGAGTCGTTGCCAATCCGTTCGGCACGCATGAAGAAGCTGCCGGTGCCATTGACAGTGCCGCCCGTGACCTGGTCGCCGACGGTCTTTTCCACCGGCAGCGGTTCACCGGTGATCATGGATTCTTCCACGCTGGAGTGACCCTCCTCAAGCACACCGTCAACCGGCACCTTGTCGCCGGGGACCACGCGCAGCCGGTCACCGACCTTCACCTGGTCGAGCGGAACTTCACGATCACCTTCCGGGGCGACCAGTCGCGCCGTAGGCGGCGCGAGATTGAGCAAGGCCTTGATGGCGCTGCCGGTGCGGCTACGGGCGCGGAGTTCGAGCACCTGCCCGAGCAGCACCAACACCGTGACCATTGCGGCGGCCTCGAAGTAGAGCGCCACCTTGCCTTCATGGCGCATCGTGGCCGGAAAAACGGTTGGCAGCAGCATCGCGACGGCACTGAAAACGAACGCCGCGCCCACGCCGATCGCGATCAGGGTGAACATATTGAGATGTCGGCTCACAATGGAACGCCAACCACGCTGGAAGAACGGCCAACCCGCCCACCAGACCACGGGCACGGTGAGCGCAAATTGCGCCCAGCGCGAAACGTCACCATTGACCCATGGCTGTCTGCCAAGCGGCGGGATCATGTGTGCCATCGCCAGGAGAAACACCGGCAGATCCAGCACCGCGCCGATCCAGAAGCGTCGCGTCATATCGTGCAGCTCGGCGTTGCCACCCTCATCCGAGCCTGCCGATGCGGTCATCGGTTCCAGCGCCATGCCACACTTGGGACAAGTTCCCGGATGATCCTGCTGCACTTCCGCGTTCATCGGGTCGAGTGTCTTCAAGAGATTCGAGTGAACCGTGCGCCCCCGATCCGGTTGGCTTCAACGACTCCTCCCGCCATCCATACTAACTGTTCGGCGGTTCATCCACCCAATATCCCTTGCGGTTGTAATGGCCATGCAACCCGATCTCGTAATCCCGGTCCAGCAACGACCCGGCCTGGTATTCCGGCGACTGTTTGACAGCTTCCCGATCGAGATTGACAAAGACCTTCCGCTCGTCCCAACTCACACGCTCGATCCATTGCGGGGAAACCAGCACCTGCCGGCCTGTGAGCCAGGTTCCGGTATCTGCGACCAGATAGCGGATGGTCCAGTGCCGATCATCGAAGTAGAATTCCCTGACCTTCCCGATATCCCCGTCGAGGCTGTCCAGTTTGTATCCACTTAAGGTTTTGGCTTTGATTAACATATTCGTGCCTATTTGAGGTTTGTATCCGTGTTTTTGCGCTGTCCTCTGAATCTGACAGCGACAATCTGCCCCCAACGGCGTGTCTTGACAATGGGGTGAAACCCTACTCCGTAACCGCAGACATAACGAAGCGAGGGTTCGGTCTCAGGGCATATAGGGGGAAACCCTGTGGGGACAATACCCCATAGCGGTCGCCGCCAGCCCGGGCTATCAATTCGAGCGTCGCATGACAAGGGGCTCCAGTGGGAGCTTCCTGCCCCGCGCACCACAAATAACCAACCACAAATCATCGCATGAAAAGACACTTTCATCAAAATGTTCCGCTGTTGCTACCGTTGCTTGCCGCCGCCTTCCTGAGTTCTTGTGTGGAGTCCGGTTATCCCGGCGACTACACCGTGACCGCCAGCGGCTACGGCACCTACAACGTGTTGCCGACCAACTACGTTGGCAGCGCCTACTATTACAATGGCAGGTATTATGCAGGTGGGCGCTATCAAACGGGCAGGTACAATTATCAAGGACGTTCCTACGACAATCGATATTATTACAACGGCCAGTATTTCTATGGCGGCCGTTACCAACAGCATGGAACCAGCACCCCGCGTCAAGACTCGCGCCGCGGGCAGGACCGTCCGGGTTACCGGGAGTCGCCTGGACCACCGCCGAAATACAATCATTCGGGCGCACAAGCGCCGGCAGGCCATGAGCGAACGAATCCGTATCGGACCAGCCTCAATCCGTATCGCTGAGCGATTCGAGCCAGGGGGGAGTTTGAGGTCGAACACCGAGTGCCCACATGGATAGCATGCGCTCGTTGATCGCAAAAAAGGATTCTTCACCCTGAAGCGCCACCCGTGGCAAACCATCACTTGGTCGAATCGGCTTGATGCTTTGCGCGGGCGCGGTGCAGCTTGAAGCCCTGATAGAGCAGCGCACTGGCGATCCAGACAAAGAGCACGACGAGGGGATAGGCGACGAGCCGAGGGAATAGCGCGAAGAGAATGGCCAATGCCAGCAGCAATCCGCCGACCGCCACCGTGATGCGAACTTCGACCGGCTCGATCACGCGGCGGCGGGTGAATGCCGCGCCCACGACATTGGCGATGCGGACCGCGCCGGCGGCGGCCCGCCCGGAGCTTCCGCCGCCGCGGCGCAGCCTCGGTTGTGAGCGGCGGGGCTGATTCGGCGCGCGCACCTTCCGTTTGGCGTCCAGGACAATTTCGGTCGCTTGCTGCAAATCCTCGAGGAACATCGCTTCCATCGCGCCCGCGAATGACTCGTCCTCGACCACCACATCCATCTCGCAGTTGCCAAACCAACTGGCAATGTTGAGATTGGTCGAACCGACCCGCGCCCAACGTCCATCGGCGACCGCCGTCTTGGCGTGCAACATCGGTCCGTTCCACTCGAACACCCGCACCCCAGCCTCCAACAACGCTCGATAACCCGCGCGGGACAACGGCTTGAGCAGCAGGATATCCGTGGCGTTCGGCACCAGCAGGCGCACATCCACGCCGTCCTTCGCCGCCGACCGCAGGGCTTCCACATAACTGGTCATGCCGGCATAGTAGGCATCGGTCAGCCAGAGGCGCTTTTTCGCAAGCGCGGCGATGAGTTGATCGACGCGAAACATCCCGCCCGTGGCCGGAAGACTCGCCACCACGCGAAGATCAGCCTGACCGGGTGCTGCGCCGGCGTCCGCCACGACCACCTGCTGCTCTGCCATGGGTTCCCCGGTCATCGCCCACACCGAGGCAAACGCCTGCTCCAATTCGGCCACGCAAGGCCCGCGCAGCTCGACACCGGTGTCGCGCCACGGTTCGATATTCTTCTCAGACTCACCGGCCCACATCCGCCCGACGCACAGGCCGCTGACAAATCCGATCTCGCCATCCACGCAAAGGGTCTTGCGATGGTCGCGGCTGAGCCAGCCAAACGGCGTGTACCAGCGCGGCGGGTTATAACAACGCACGTCCACGCCTTCGGCACGCAGCCGCTTCCAGAACCCGCGCGAGGCGGTTCCCACCCCGCCCAACCAATCGTAGATCAGCCGCACCTGCACGCCTTGCCTGGCTTTGGCAATCAGGGCATCGGCGAAGGTCCGGCCGGTATCATCGTCGTGAATGATGTAACTCTCGAAATGAATGTGCCGCTGTGCCGCCCCAATCGCGGCGAGCCATGCCGGGTAGTTTTCCCGCGCGTCCTTGAGCAGGCGAATGCTGTTGCCGGGAATCAGCGAAGCTCCTGCCGCGCGCGAGAATGCCTGGTTGGCAAGCGCCCGCACCGACGAGAGCGCTGCGCCCTCGCGATTGGGATGGAGTCCGGCGGCGATCATGCTGCCGCATTCTATAAGTGAGGTCTTGCAAAAAGCAACAAAATGCAAGGAATTGGTCATCTGGTGGCGGCGTTCGTTCGCCGCGGCAAGATTCAACCACCATTTGTGAGGTGGCCCCCATGGCGCAACTCCTCAGCACCGCCTATTCTTCAAACAGCTCCAGAACTCAGTAAACGACACCGTTTTGGTCGAAGAGCCGTGCAAGTTCAATTCCTCAAATCTAGTCTATCACAGTCTCCGAATCATCAACTGGGGGAGTGACGGCGGCTTGGAGCATTTGATCGTGCCCGGCCTCCTCAACGCCCTCTTCGAAGACCCTTTCGCTGTCGGATCGCCCGTCCTCATCCTCGCCGTCGTTGAAGGACACCGGAGCTTCATGTCCCGTTGAACCAGGTACCGGGTCCCAGTGCTCGGATTGTGGCACCGACTCCAGCAACACATGCTTCGGGTCCAGTTCTGATCCGCCCGTCAACTCCCGTTCGGCTTCGTCCCAATCGGACTTTGACGGCTCATTCGCCGGATGACCGTTGATTACGGCCAGTTCGGCAGCACGCAACCGGATCATCCCACGGGTCACTGTTCCGATCCCAACGCCTTTGACGATGAGTGCTCCTTCCTGTATTGGTTTCGTTTTCATGGATTTGATTTCATTTTGAGATATCTCCGCTTGGCACTATAACAGTACTGACGGTGATCACACGTGCCTTGCTTCGACAAACTGCCGATCAAAACTTCCCGCGAGATCGCGCGTACCGATGTCCATACGATACGCAACCTGGAGTCCGATGCACCATGGGGTGAACCCCTACCGTGTCCCCGTTCCACCGGACAACGCCTCAAAGCCGGAGATGACGTCGAACAGTTCCTCATCGATGCCGCTTTGGCGCAGGCGGTGGAAGCTGCCGTGCAGCGTTTCCAACAGCTCATCGATGTTTCTTTCGGCGCGCTCCATGGCTGCCAGGCGGCTCGCATTTTCACTGGCGAGGGATTCAGCGCAGGCCCGGAAGAGCGAAACGAAGAGGTAGCCGCGGATGAGCGCACCCAGGGTCGTTTCACGGTCACCCACCACCTCCGGCAGGGTTTTCGTCGGCCACGGCAGTTCTGCCAGATCACGGCGCCAGGTTTCGTCCAGCGGCAGCAGGCGTTGGCTCACGGAGGCATAAACCGCAGCGGACGCGGGACGGTTGTGGAAGAGGTGAAGTTCGGTGGTTTGACCACGGCGTTGCTGAGCCTCGTGCTCGACCAGGATGCGTCCGACGAGCGGGGTGATGGCCTTGACCGAATTCGGCACCGGGAAGAGCCCAGCCAGGGGCAGGCCAGCGTCCGCCAAGCGAGCGTGAACCCGCTCACCGACGGCCCATACCTTGGGTTTGCCGGGCAGTACGGCGAGAGTCTTGATCGCAAAATCGGCCACGACGTCGTTGAACTGACCTACCAATCCCTGGTCGGAGCCAAACACGATGGCGCTAACCGCCGGCGCAGGTGCATTCCGCTTCGCATTTGAGCTTGCGGGTCCACTGGCCCGCAGGCATACGCTCAATCCAAGTTCCAGGGTCCGATAGTAATCACCCAGCGCGCGCACCGATTGTTCGTATTGTCCAATACTCGAAGCAGCCAGGGCTTTCATCGTGCGGACGACGGATTGGAGGTCACCAGCACTGCTGATTTTCCGACTCAGACTGGCCGTGGTATCGCTCATGACCTTTCCTCAGGTGCGGCTTTGTCGTGCTGCTTGGGCTGGAACGGCACCAGCGCCTGGCGGGCGATTTCGATGATCGCCTCGCGGTCCTCATCGCTCAGCTTGTCGGCGGTTTCAAATCGCGCGGACACCGCTGCCGGGATCTTGCCCGCCGCCTCATGCACGGCGTACTCGGCGTCCTTCATCTGTTCCAGTGGCACTGAATCGAAGAGTTCAGCAGTCAGGGCCAGCAGGACGGTGATCTGCGCGGGCACCGGCACCGGAGCGAACTCCGGCTGTTTGAGGCAGGCTCGGATGCGGCGGCCGTGTTCGATACTCCTGCGGGTGTCGTCATCGAGGCGGGCACCGAAGCGGGCAAAGGTCTCGAGTTCCTCAAACTGCGCGTAGGCCAGCTTGAGATCGCCCGCCACCGCGCGGTAAACCGCCAGTTGCGCCTTGCCGCCGACGCGCGACACGGATTTGCCGACGTCCACTGCAGGCAACACGCCCAACTCGAAGAGCGACGGCGAGAGGTAAATCTGCCCGTCGGTGATGGAAATCAGGTTGGTCGGAATGTATGCGGAAATGTTTTGCGCCTCGGTCTCGATGATCGGCAGGGCGGTGAGCGAGCCACCGCCGCGTTCCTTGCCCAGATGCGTGGCCCGTTCCAACAGGCGTGAATGAATATAGAAAATATCGCCGGGAAACGCTTCGCGACCGGGCGGTCGGCGGAGCAGAAGGGAAAGCTCGCGATAGGCGCGGGCGTGGTGGGTGAGATCGTCATAGACGATCAGCACGTCATGACCGGCTTCCATGAAATGCTCCGCGATACTGGTCGCGGCGTAAGGCGCGATGTAGGCGAGACCCGGCGGGTCGTTGCCCTCGGTCACCATCACGACGGTGTAATCCAGCGCGCCATGCTCTTGCAAGATGGCCACGGTCTTGGCCACTGCGGAGGCGCGCTGACCAATGGCACAATAGACGCAGAGGACCTCCTTGCCGCGTTGATTGAGGATGGTATCCACCGCAATGGCGGTCTTGCCCGTCTGCCGGTCCCCGAGAATCAATTCGCGCTGGCCACGACCGATCGGGATGAGCGCATCGATGACTTTAAGGCCGGTTTGGAGCGGCACGGTGACCGGCGCGCGGTCCATGATCGGGGCCGCGGGGCGTTCAATCGGCAGGCGGGCGTCGGGCAATAACGGCCCGTTGCCATCCAGCGGGCGACCGAGCGGATCGATGACGCGGCCGAGCAAGCCGTCGCCCACCGCCACGTCCATCACGCGACCGGTGCGCTCGACCTCATCGCCGGCGTGAAGATGGGCATAATCGCCGAGCAGCACCACCCCGATGCTGTCCTCGTCCACATTGAACGCGATGCCAAACCCACCGCCAGGAAACTTGAGCAGCTCCTCGAATCCCACGCTAGGGAGGCCCGATACCTCGGCGATGCCGGTGGAGACCCTCGTAATCGTGCCGATCTCGCGCGGCGTCAGTTGGGGCGCGAAGTTTCCCCGTGCTTCGCTGAAGCCGGCGAAGGTGCGGTCGAAAACGCTCTGCAAGCTTTGAGGCACGGCATTCATGTTGGCGTGTGGGAGAAACCATGATCACCGCGCCAGGCACGGTTGTTGTTAACGCTCCCAGTTTCGCGTCGGCGTGGGCGATTCGCAATGGGGTGAAACCCTACCCATCATAAAATGCTGCCAATCGTTCTGGCGGCACGCCGCAGTGATAACCAAGGATCGTGAGGCATTTGCGGTAGCGTGCCCACCAGGATTTGGAGTCTGCATTCATGATCGGCGTGCCCTTTCAGAGGCATTCGCGTATGTCCTGCAACTCCTTGACGCGCGCCTTGCTCACTTCCGGATAGCTTAACCCGAGTTGCTTCATGGTCTCGAGGATGATGTGTGAAACGATCAACCTGGCGTTTTTCTTGTCATCGGCGGGGACGGCATACCAGGGCGCATCTGCGGTGCTGGTCGCCTTCAGGCATGACTCGTAGGCTTCCATATATTCGTCCCAGTGTTTCCTTTCGCTCACGTCCGCGAGACTGAACTTCCAGTTCTTTTCTGGCTTGTCGATGCGCGCGATAAAGCGCTCTCGTTGTTCGTCCTTCGACAGGTGGAGGAAAAACTTGATGATACGTGTGCCGTTGCGGTGGAGATGCGCTTCCAGATCGACGATGGAACGATAGCGCTCCTCCCAGATTGCCTGCTCGGCCACCAAACCCTCGGGTAGCCCCTGGTTGCGCAGGATTTCCGGATGGACGCGAACGATGAGCACCTCCTCATAGTAGGAACGATTGAAAATGCCGATCCGCCCGCGCTCTGGCAGTCGGCGTGTTGTGCGCCAGAGAAAGTCGTGATCCAGTTCTTCGGCGCTCGGCTCTTTGAAACTGAAGACCTGGCAACCTTGCGGATTGACCCCAGACATGACGTGCCGGATGGCTCCGTCTTTGCCGGCCGCATCCATCGTCTGAAAAATGAGCAGGATCGAATTGCGGTTGGATGCGTAGTGCATGCGTTGCTGTTCCTTCAGTTCGTCCACCTGTTCCTTCATCTGTTTGCGATACTTCTTCTTCGATTTGTAGAATCGATCCACCTTTGTCGGTAGATCACCAAGCGTGAACTCTTCGCCGGGCTGAATCTGATAGTCGGTCATTTTGATTTTCGTGCTCATTGTCTTGCGGTTTATTGGAGGGTGGAGCCGGTCCGAAAAGCGCCAGACCGGCGAGAAATATGAAATCGCAAACTTCGAAGATCAAAGATCGACGACTTTCTCGCCCCTTGCAGGATAGTTGTTTTTGAGGATGAACCCAACGAAATTTATGATTATTCAGAAGGCGCGGTCAGTAAGCTCGCGACTTCATTGATCTCCTTGACGCCGCCGTAGGGAAGATTATCGAGCCGCCAGGAGGGGATTTCATTGATGAGGACGCCGCCGACTTCGAGCTCGTCCCAGGCGCGGAAGGCATGGTCGATGCGCGGGTTGAAAACGCCGGCGTGGATGCCGTAGCGGCTGTCGTTCACGGCGGCGAGGGCATCGTCGAAGTCGGAGAAGGTGTCAATGATGGCGACGGGTCCGTCCAGAAGATCGGTTTCGGCGAGGATTCCGCCGATCAATAGTGCGCCGACGGGCGTGAGGCTGGCGGGTTTGAGGATGAACGGGCAACCGGCGGCGAGCGCGGGCGCGATCTTGTGCGCGGCGAGATTGAGCGGAAAGTTGAAGGGCGAGATGAAGGGATAGGATTGATCCATGATGTACGGATCGTTGGTGCTTTAGCGCACCATGTTCTTAAGGTCAGAAGTAGAAGTTGGATAGGCCCAGAGGAATTCGGCTAGGAAGCTGGCCGGAATGTCGTGAGCGATTGCCAGGGCGAAGGTATTGATGACCTCGGCGGCGTTGTGCCGGACGAGGTGGGCGCCGAGGAGAAGCCCGGTCTTGTTGTCGATGAGAACCTTGTAAGCGCCATGTTCCTCGCCGATGCGCTTGGACGATGGCCACTCCGTCGTGCTGCCGCTGTTGACGCGGAAATCGTGGCCAGCTTCTTTCGCGTCGTCCTCGGTCAGGCCTACCGAGGCCATGCTGGGAATGGTGAACACCGAGGTGGCAACCTTGCCCAGATCGACCTTCAACTTGTTCCTGCCGAGGATGTTCCTGGCAGCGATCTTTCCATGTTCGTCAGCGACGGTGGCGAGCATCAACCCGGCATTTGCACAATCCCCAATCGCGTAGACCGCTGGATTGGAGGTGCTTTGAAGATACCCGTTCACGGTGACGCCATGTTTGCTGTGGTCGACGTTTCCGGCGTCTCCCGCGAGCATTCCCAAGCTCGGCACCCTGCCGGTGGCGACCACCATGTAATCAGTCTCGAACGACTCCCCCGAGTCGGTGGAGATGGTTAGGATATCGCTCTTGCGTACGACTCCGGTGGGGGAGGTCTCGAGCACGATGCGAATTCCCGCTGCGCGACTCGCCTCGACGACAACATCGACGATGTCCGGCTCGAAGCCTTTCAGCACTTGCGCCGAGCGATGCAGGATGGTGACCTCGGCACCCGCCCGTACGGCGACATGTGCGAACTCAAACGAGATGTAGCCGCCCCCAATAAAGGTGATGCGGGGTGGCAACTCTGGCAGTTCGAGGAAATCGTCGCTCGTATGGAAGTGCTCGGACCCGGGGATGTCGAGCGGGCGCGGTGTGGAGCCGGTGGCGAGGATGATGTGTTCAGCAGTCAGAGTAGTGCCATCGGCGAGGGACACCTCGTTGGCACCGCTTAGGGTTGCCCGTTGTCGGAAAGTGGCGACACCCTTCTCCCTCCAATTCGCCTCGGCCTCTTCCGGGATGCCGTCGAGGAACGCGTTCTTGAGTTTCTGGAGAGCGGCCCAGTCGGTCTCGGGAGCGACCTTGATGCCCTTCCCCACGAGGTGGGCAGCGCCCGCGACCGCCTCGGCGTTGGCGACGAGATACTTCTTCGGTTGGCAACCGCGCAGGGCGCAGGTGCCGCCGAAAGGTCGTTCATCGATGATGGCAATGCTCATTCCCCCCTCCAACAAGCCAATGGCACAGTAGTAGGCGGAGGTTCCAGAGCCGATGATGATGGCGTCGAAGTGGGTTTGGTTTGTCATGGTTTCACTGCAGTCTATCTGAGAATCGGGCGAAGCGGAAGATCAGAGGCTAGACGCTTATTCCAACAATGTTCCGTGCGAAGCTGGGGTCGACTTGTCTTCAGGTCTGCGCTCCTCGTTGAGCAGTTCAGCGATGCCTTTTTCGAGAGACACGAGATAATCCTTAATGCTCCATGCGACCTTTCGCCCGTTGGCGTGGAGTTCGATCCCGCTAACCAAATCCGGCGCGGTCTCGAACCGGAGGTGAACATCCGCCGAGAAGGTTTCGTTGATGGCATTTTGAATGGTCGCGCGTTCCTCGGACGGCAGGTCAAACGCGCTGCGCACGATCGCCGGGTCGGATGCGGATTTCAGGGCCTCGGCGAGGCCGGCCTTCGACTCGCCGTTCAACTCACGCAACCGCTGCGTGAACACCTCGCTCATGCGTTCCTCCAGACCGGTGCCGGCGAGGTCTGTCAGCGCCTTTCGCGCGATGGCGAAGACTTCTTCCTGGGTCCGGCGCGTCATCTTCTCGTGCAGATCCTGCTGCTCGCGTGTCAATGAGTCCCGGCGTTTCGCACTCAGCGCATCAGCGGCTTGCCTTGCCTTATCAAGGAGACGCTTACGCTCCGCATTCACTTCGTCCGTGGCCTTATCCAAGAGGGCAGCTCTTTGCCGATCGAACTCCTCGTTCCGGTGCTGAAACTCATCGTGCTCCTTTTGCGCTTGGTCCCGCTTGGCATCCGCGTCGGCAAGTTCCTTTGCGATCCGCTTCTCCCGCTCGTCGATGGCGTGAAGAATCGGCTGATAGAGAAAGCGCTTCATCAGCCAGACGAGGATGAGGAAGTTAAGCGCCTGTGCGCCGACGGTGAACCAATCGATAAGCATGGCTTACTTGCCCGCCGCCTGGGCGATGACGTGGTTCCAGAACGGGTTGGCGAAGATCAGGATCATCGAAACGACGAAGCAGTAGATCGCCGTGGACTCGATCATCGCCAGTCCGACGAAGAGGGTGCGGGTAATGGTAGCTGAGGCGTCCGGTTGTTGCGCCAGCGAAGTGAGTGCGGATGCGACCGAGCGCCCTTCTCCGAGCGCCGGCATCATGCAGCCGACGCTGGTTGTGAAGCCGGCGGTGACGATGGATGCCACCGCGATGATTGTCATGTTGTCCATGTTGTTTGATTGGTTTGGTTTCAAGTCGCCGCAATAGTCTTGGGCTTGCGGGTGCCGGTGGCGGCTGCGATGTAAACCGCTGCCAGGATGGTGAAGATATACGCCTGGACCATGCCGGTCAGCAGGCCGAGCAGGGTCATGACGACCGGGAAAATGAACGGCGTGATGGACAGTAGAATGCCGATGATCATCGCCCCACTCATCATGTTGCCAAACAAGCGGACCGCCAAAGCCAGGGTGCGGGAGACCTCGCTGATGAGGTTGAACGGCAGCATGATGAAGGTCGGCTCGATGTAGGATTTCAGATAGCCGCTCCAACCCTGGTCCTCGATGCCGAACATCGGCACGGCGATCAGAACGCACAACGCAAGCGCCGCCGTCGTCGAAAGCGAGCCGGTCGGCGGTTCGTAGCCGGGAATGACGGTGCAAAGGCTGGCGGCGGCGACAAATAGGAACAGCGTGCCGAGAAACCCGAGGTATTTCGCCGGATTCCGAAGCCCGACTTCCTTGATCTGTTGTTGGATCCCGGTGACGATGATTTCCAACAGGTTCTGCCAGCGCGAGCGGGTGTGCTCGCTGGTGAGCTTGCGGGTGATCAGCATGGACCCCACGACGAGGAACACAATCAAACCCCAGGTGAACACAATGGTGGCATTGAGTTTGAAAAACCCGTGTTGCCAGAAAATGATCTGATCGGGACTAAGGCGCATGGGACACCTCCTTTGCTGACCTGGCCGAGAACAGGGTGACGAGGATTCGCGCGATGACAAATCCGACCAGACACGCCACCAATCTTCGCCAATCGCCCTGTCCGACAAAATAGAATCCCGCCATCACGAGGCTCATCCGCATCAGCAGGCTGGCGAGAAACCATACTGCGGGGCGCGGCGACGCCACACCCTTCCGAACCGTCCACCACAGCCCGCCGAAGAAAACCGCGCCCAGCAACAGGCCTGCCAACCCCGCCAACACCAGTACGGTGAAATCATTCATCGTCGTGATCCTCCTGTTCCTCGCGCATGGCCCTATCCTCCTTGGAAACCCAGTGCCACGCATTCAGACAGCCGATCATCAGTCCAGCCACCAACAGCGCCAGCGTCCACGACCGACCGCCGGGATCATGTTGATCCAACCACAGGCCAATCCCGGCACCCAGCAGCGTGGGTACTGTCACCGACCACCCGATCAGCCCCATCATCCCGAGGCCGAACCAGACGCCCCGTGAAGAACTCCGGCGGGCCTTGAGTTTGCGGGCGGCCTTGGTGCCGACCTGGCCCGCAAGGGTCGATCCGCTTTTCGGGAGTATTTTCGGTTCTTCAATCATGTTGGAACGTCGCGAAGCGGCGTATAAATCCGGTTTCGAGTTTGGCCATCACCGAGCGGGCGCTGCGGGCGTTTTCGTCAAGGGTTAGAAATTCCCGTTCCACCGTCTCGCGCAATTGGCCGAGGTCCGCCCCTCCCAGTGCCTGGCGGACCGAGACAAGCACGTCCGGACCGGTCTTCACCAGCACTCCTTCGTCCACGGCGACGAAGACCTCGCCATCCGCCTCGGTTTCGTAAATAAAGATGCCGGGTTCGAGCGCCGCCACGCAATCGAGGCGCCGCGGCAGCAATCCGAATGACCCGTCGGGAGTCTCCGCGACGATGCGCAAGACCCCGGTCTTGTCCGCGAAAATGCCGAATGGCAGGAGGACTTTGAGATTCATGAGTGTCGGCAACCTGTTTCCTCGAAACCCTCTTGGTTTTTGGCTTTGATTAACATAATCGTGTTTTTGGTTCTACTTTTTGCGCACGCTGCCGAAAGTGCGTGAGGTGCCGCATTTAGCGCGGGTCATGCCCCAAAGATGCCCTGAAGCGAAGGCTTCCGCAATGGGGTGAAACCCCACCATTTTTCCTGGTGTTCAATAGCGGCAGATCGCGGAAGCACCCGTTGTGGCTGGCATTTGTGCGGCGGGGACCACGAAGACCTGCCCGCCTTTTCTCACCACCCATTCGCCGAGGTCATCCAGCAGATCGTCGCCCTGCTCGCTACCGTTCCCGTCGATATAAACATTACCGCTTCCCTGTTGGATTTGTCCGGCGATCCTGCGGTCCGCCTCAATAAGGAGAGTGGCGACACGACCGCCCGTCACCGCTTCCCCAATTTCGGCAAGAACGTCCAGGCCGAGGCCCTTGGATTTCGCGACGGCGAAATCGTCGGCCAGCGCGGCCAGCCGTGCGTTATACAGGGGCTCAAAAATCTCCCATGCGTGGGTTCGAAGGGCATCAATGGGCATCGAGTCGGGATGCATCTTGACCCCTTCGGGCACCAGAAATGGATTGTGACTTACCTGATGAAACCGATGATGATGCTCCGGCAGGGCCGCCAGGATCAACGGCAGACCGGAAGGACGGGAATGGGCCTCCAACACGCTGCGGTCCACGGCGCGAAAAAACCGGTCCGCATCGCTGTCCACCTCTTCACTCTTGCCGCCGTGGCCGTGATGCATTGGACCGCTCATGCCGCCGACGCCACCGTAGGAGGCAACGGTGCGATGCGGTTCGGTCAATTCCTCACCTAACGCCTCGTCGATGGTGCGTGGGACCCCGGTTGCGGGTTCGAGCGCTTGCAGTGAGTCGCGGTTGCCTTCATAGAGTTTGATCCCGTGCTGGTTCAGGCCAAGGATCTGATAGCGATCCGCCGATTGCAGGAACCGCCGCAGTGGCTTGGTGTGAAAACTGTCAGCCGCGACCACCAATTCCGGAACGGTTCGTTGCAGCCCTACAACCCTGAACCATCCGGGAGAACCAAATACGGCCAGCCCATCCAGGGTGTGATTCCAAAAGACAGTGTCGGACCCCAAAGCCTCAAATGGCTTCAGCAGTGACCGGACCAGTTCTGCCGGGTGGCTCTCCCGCAGCAGCAGTTCCAGCTTCTTGACCAGATTCAGATAGCAGACCGGGTCCTGCTGATTTTCCGGGTGATGCCGATGCGTGGGCAGGTAGAGCGAGAGCTGCGGCTGTTGATGATGATCGGCGGACAGTTCGGCTAGCAAGTCGTTGGTGAGCAGGTTCATTTTCATGGTTGTGTGGTGGGTTTTAGGTATTCATTCTGATTCTTGTGCTCAGGTCGTCGTTCTGTTTCACGCGACCAGTAGCCATCGCTGCCAGAATGGCGGAACAAACTACTTTCGAAATCCCGGGTGCTCCAAAGGTGCTCTGCCGCGGACGCTTTCGCAATGGGGTGAAACCCCACCATTGGTCGATTTCTGATTGCCTGCTTGGTAACGGGGCTCACCCTACGATGCCTTCCCGGCAGGTATTCCCCACGACCGGAGGGCCGCCGTGTCCGGAGCCGGAGACGTAGATCATGTCGAGGTCATGCTCTTTGATGACACGGTTCAGGTTTGCTAAATGAAGTTCCGTCGCGGTGTCGCGCCCCAATGGCCGAGCCGTAGCCTGGCTGGAAGCACGCATTCCATGGGGTACACACCCCATTGAGAATGCCCGTATTGCCGACCATAGTGGATCGGGTTCCAACCCGTCTGATACCATGATTGCCACCCTGATACCGAATTCAAGGGCCGTCGAGCCGCGACTGGCCCCGCATTTTCACAAACTGCTGAGCAAGTATCCACCGACGACGGACGAGCCGCACACTGAGGAGAGGGCAGAGGCACTTGTGGCTGATGCAGTACAGTGGAAAGCGTCTGACATCCACATCGAGCCTGGCACAAGGGAGACGCGGATTCGCCTGCGGGTGGACGGTTTGCTGTAT
>JAIPCT010000068.1 GCA_021738065.1 Burkholderiaceae bacterium | reverse complement strand
ATCCAGGCGGTGCTTAAGGAGGTGAGCCGCTCTGAGCGGCCCTGCCGGGAATTGCTGAAAGCCGATCAGGCCAAGCCCGGCGCACGGTCGAAACCGACACAAGCGCCACGACCGGCCAGAAGTTGACGTTGACGTGAACGTCAACTAAACTGCGCGCCATTGGCCGGAGATAAAAATGCCCCACACCGCACGTCCTGCCCGCCACATGTTCGAGCCGCGCGATCCCGACTGGGAATCCTCGGTCAGGCAGAGCTTTGCCCGGCAGAACGTGATGCGCCTGATCGGCGCCGAATTGGGAGTTATTTCTCCCGGCCACTGCGAGATTCGCCTGCCTTTCCGCGATGACCTGACTCAGCAGAACGGTTATTTTCATGCCGGAATTACCGGCACCATCGTCGATAGTGCCGCCGGCTACGCCGGCTACACGCTGATGCCGAAGGGATCCGACGTGCTGACCGTGGAATACAAGCTCAATCTGCTGGCACCCGCCGACGGCGAGTTTCTGGTCGCCGAAGGCCAGGTGCTGAAGTCCGGCCGCAATCTCGTCATCACGCGCGGCGAGGTCTATGCGATCAAGAATGGCAAGGCCACGCATTGCGCAACGATGCAGCAAACCCTGATGACCATGCACGCGAAGGAAAGCAAATGATAGGACTCAACTTCGACCTCGGCGAAGACATCGACATGCTGCGCGACGCCGTCTGGCAGTTTGCGCAAAAGGAAATCGCACCGCGCGCGGCTGAAATCGACAGCGTCAACGAGTTTCCCGCCGATCTCTGGCGCAAGTTCGGCGACATGGGTCTGCTCGGCATGACAGCAAGCGAGGAATACGGCGGCACCAACATGGGCTATCTGGCCCATATGGTGGCGATGGAGGAAATCTCGCGCGCCTCGGCGTCGGTCGGCCTGTCTTACGGCGCCCATTCCAATCTTTGCGTGAACCAGATCCGCCGCAACGGCAACGACGCGCAGCGCAAAAAGTACCTGCCGAAACTAATCTCCGGCGAGCATGTCGGCGCGCTGGCGATGTCTGAGCCGGGCGCCGGTTCGGACGTGGTGTCGATGAAGATGCGCGCCGAACTGAAAGGCGATCACTACGTACTCAACGGCTCGAAGATGTGGATCACCAACGGTGGCGATGCCGACACCCTGGTGGTCTATGCCAAGACCAGCCCCGATGCCGGCGCCAAGGGCATGACGGCCTTCATCGTCGAAAAGAGCTTTGCCGGCTTCAGCAAGGGGCAGCATCTCGACAAGCTGGGCATGCGCGGTTCCAATACCTATCCGTTGTTCTTCGACGATTGCGCGGTGCCGGTGGAAAACGTGTTGGGCGGCGAGGGCAACGGCACGCGCGTGCTGATGTCCGGCCTCGACTACGAGCGCGCCGTGCTCTCCGGTGGGCCGCTGGGCATCATGGCCGCCTGCATGGACGTGGTGCTGCCCTTCGTGCACGAGCGCAAGCAGTTCGGCCAGAGCATCGGCGAATTCCAGTTGATGCAGGGCAAGCTGGCCGACATGTATTCCACCTGGCAGGCAACCCGCGCCTATGTCTATGCGCTGGGCAAGGCATGTGATCGCGGCGACCATGCCCGCGCGTTGCGCAAGGATGCCGCCGGCGCCATCCTCTATTCGGCGGAAAAAGCCACCTGGATGGCCGGCGAGACGATACAGGCGCTGGGTGGCGTCGGCTACACCAACGAGTTTCCCGCCGGTCGCCTGTGGCGCGACGCCAAACTCTACGAGATTGGCGCGGGGACTTCCGAGATTCGCCGCATGCTGATCGGCCGCGAACTCTACAACGAGACCATGTGATGAGCGCGCAGAAAAGGGATGAGTGGCTGCAGCTCGAAGCCGAGGTGCTGGCCCGATCGAAGGGGCCGGGCGGCTTGACGCTCGAGAACCTGCGCGAGTGTTCGGGGCTGGAACTGTTTCAGAAAATGATTGCCGGCGAATTGCCGCGACCGCCGATCAGCGACACCCTGGGTTTCTTTCTGGTCGTCGCGGAAAAGGGCCATGTCGTCTTTCAGGGCTCGCCGCAGCACCGCCACTACAACCCGATCGGCTCGGTGCATGGTGGCTATCACGCCACGTTGCTCGATTCCTGCGTCGCCTGCGCCATCCAGTCCACGCTCGAAGCAGGCCAGGGCTATACGACGATCGAACTCAAGGTGAACTACGTGCGCGCCCTGACCGATCGCGTTGGTCCGGTGCGCGCCGAAGGCCGCGTGATTCACGTCGGCAAACAGATCGGCACGGCCGAGGGAAAACTGGTGGACGCCGATGGCAAGCTGTACGCGCATGCCACCACCACGGCCCTGATTTTCACCGTCTAAGATGAGCAAGCTTCTCGATACCTATCGCGGCACGGTTTATCCTTGGCATTGCGATCACATGAACCACATGAATGTCATGTGGTACGTGGGCAAGTTCGACGAGGCCACCTGGAACCTGATGTCCCACATCGGCATGAGCGCCAGCTTTTTGCGCCGGCATCATCGCGGCATGGCGGCGGTGGACCAGCGCATCAGCTACCAGCGCGAATTGCATGCCGGAGACACCGTGGCGGTGCGCACCGGCATACTTTCCGTGACCGAGAAAAAGCTGGTTTTCTTTCACGAAATGCGCAACGCCGACACGGATGAAATCTCGGCCATCACCTTGCTCACCGGTATCCACCTCGATACGCAAGCGCGCAAGTCATGCGCCATGCCGGATGAAACGCAGCTGCGGGCCAGGCAACTGGTCACCACTCACAACTTGCCGTGGCCCGCATGAAGCGCGACGCCATGCCGATACCCAAGCCGAACGGAATCAGCATCGATGACTGAGAAATCTTCGATCACCGGCTCAGCCGACGTCGTGCCCAGCGTGCGAGAAATCGGCGCTGGCGATACGGCGGCGCTCGACCAGGTACGCCAGTTTTTTCGCACTTACGCCGCATGGCTTGGGGTCGACCTGTGCTTTCAGAATTTCGACGAGGAGATGGCGACCCTGCCGGGCCGCTACGCGGCGCCCGAAGGGCGGCTGTTCTACGCCGAAGTCGAGGAAAACGGAGAGAAGCGCGGCGCCGGCTGTGTGGGAATCCGGCCGCTGGCCGAGGGCGTCTGCGAACTCAAGCGCCTGTATGTCGATCCGGCCCGGCGCGGGTTGGGAATTGGCCGCCTGCTGGCATTGGCGGCGATCCGCGCGGCGCAGCAGCTCGGCTACCGCAAGATTGTGCTCGACACCCTGCCGGCGATGCGCATCGCGGTGAAACTGTATCGCGAGCTGGGCTTTTTCGAAGCGCCGGCCTACTACCAGACTCCGGTCGAGGGAACGCAGTTTCTGGCGCTCGACCTGGAGAACTGGTCGCAGGACAAGGTGGCCAACCAGAATCTGTTCCATCTGTTCGATTTCAATCGCGCCTGGTCGCGGCAGATCCGCGATGTCGATCCGGAATACTTCGAGCGCCTTTCCCACTTGCAGTCGCCGGAGTATCTGTGGATCGGCTGTTCCGATTCGCGCGTGCCGGCCAACCAGATCGTCGGCCTGCTGCCGGGCGAGGTCTTCGTTCATCGCAACATCGCCAACGTGGTGGTGCATACCGACCTGAACTGCCTGTCGGTGATCCAGTTCGCCATCGACGTGCTCAAGGTCAAGCACATCATGGTGGTCGGCCACTACGGCTGCGGCGGCGTGCGCGCGGCGCTCGATCATCAGCGGGTCGGACTGGCGGATCTGTGGATCCGCCATGTGCAGGACGTGCATGTCAAACACCTGGCACGGGTCGATGCCCTGCCCGTCGAGCAGCGCCACGATCGCTTGTGCGAACTCAACGTGCTGGAGCAGGTGATCAATGTTTCGCGCAGCATCGTGGTCCAGGACGCCTGGCAGCGCGGCCAGGACCTGACCCTGCATGGCTGGATCTACGGCCTCAAGGATGGACTGGTGCGCGACCTCGGCCTCACCCTCAGTTCGCCCGAGCATATTCCCGAGCGCTATGAAACCGCGCTGGCGACTTTGCAATGAACGTCAAAACCGAAATTCAGCCACAGAGGACACAGAGTTCACAGAGAAAAGCGGAAAGGCGTCGACAAAGCCTTTCTTTGTGTCCTCGGTGGCCAAATAGGTTATAGAACACAAGGAGCCATCATGAACGACCCGATCGTAATCATCTCTGCCACCCGTACTCCGATGGGCGGCTTCATGGGCGATTTTGCGACGCTCGCCTGCGCCCAACTGGGCAGTGTCGCCATCAAGGCGGCAGTGGAGCGTGCCGGCCTGAAACCGGAACAGGTCGACGAAGTCATCATGGGCTGCGTGCTGCCCGCCGGCCAGGGTCAGGCGCCGGCCCGTCAGGCCTCGCTCGGCGCCGGTTTGCCGCTGGCGGCCGGCTGCACCACGGTGAACAAGATGTGCGGTTCCGGCATGCGCGCGGCGATGTACGCCCACGACATGCTTGTCGCCGGCAGCGTCGATGTCATGGTCGCCGGCGGCATGGAATCGATGAGCAATGCGCCCTATCTGTTGCCCAAGGCACGCGGCGGCTACCGGCTTGGCCACGGCGAAGTCAAGGACCACATGTTTCTCGACGGGTTGGAAGATGCGTACGACAAAGGGCGTCTGATGGGCACCTTTGCCGAAGATTGCGCCGGCACCTACAAATTTACGCGCGAAGCGCAGGACCAGTTTTCCATCGCCTCGACCACCCGCGCCAAGACGGCGAACACCGATGGCAGCTTTGCCTGGGAAATCGCGCCGGTCACGGTTTCCGGCAGGAAGGGCGACACCGTGATCGACAAGGACGAGCAGCCTTTCAAGGCCCAGCTCGAGAAGATTCCGACACTGAAGCCGGCATTTCGCAAGGATGGCACGGTGACTGCGGCAAACTCCTCATCGATCTCCGACGGCGCGGCGGCGCTGGTCATGATGCGCGCCTCAACCGCAAGCAAACTCGGTCTCAAACCGATCGCCACCGTCGTCGGTCACAGCACGTTCGCCCAGGAACCCAACCTGTTCACCACGGCCCCTATCGGCGCCATCAAAAAACTGCTGGCAAAAAATACCTGGAAGGTCGACAGCGTCGATCTGTGGGAAATCAACGAGGCGTTCGCCGTCGTCACCATGGCGGCAATGCACGAGCTCGAGTTGCCCCACGACAAGGTCAATATTCATGGCGGCGCCTGCGCCCTGGGCCATCCGATCGGCGCCTCGGGTGCCCGGGTGATTGTCACGCTGATCGGCGCCTTGAAAAAAACCGGCGGCAAGCGTGGTGTGGCCAGCCTCTGCATCGGCGGCGGCGAAGCCACGGCGGTCGGCATCGAGCTCTGTTAGTCTGCCTCATGCTGTTCTTGCCCACCAGACACACCGCATGAGCATTGCGCCGCGCACCTGGTTCAAGCTGCTCGCCGTCGCCTTCTTCTGGGGCGCGACCTGGGTGGCCGGGCGCATCGCGGTCGCCGAGGTTTCGCCGCTGGCGACGGCGAGCTGGCGCTTTCTGCTGGCGGCGCTGGTGCTCGGTTTCGTCCTCTATCGCAAGGAAGGCATCCCGCGCTGGCAGGCCCGCGACTGGATTGGCGTCGCTCAGTTGGGGGCCAGCGGCATCTTTCTCTACAACATTTGTTTTCTCTATGGTTTGCGCCACATCGAGGCCGGACGCGGCGCACTGGTTGTCGCCTTGACACCGGCGGTGATCGCCCTGGCGGACTGGGCGCTATTCGGCGCGCCGATGACAGCGCGCCGCTTCATCGGCGTCATCATCGCCATGCTCGGCTGCCTGCTGGTGGTGACGCGCGGCGAGATCGGCTTGCTGACGCATCGCGGTGTCGGCGTGGGCGAGGTGTTGATCCTCGGCTGCGTCGTGCTCTGGTCGGCCTATACCTTCATCGGGCGCCGCGTCAATCGGACGATATCGCCCCTGGCCGCGACCTTCGGCGCCTGCCTCACCGGCTGGGCCATGCTGACCGTCGCAGCGTTGCTCGACGGCAGCCTGTTTGCCTTGCAGACACTGCAGTTCGATGGCGCGCTCAGTATCGTGTTTCTCGGCGTGCTGGGAACGGCGCTGTCCTTCACCTGGTATGCCGAGGCGGTGCGCGATATCGGCCCGACCCGTGCCGGCATGTTCATCAACCTGGTGCCGGTGTTCGGCGTACTCCTCGGCGCCCTGATGCTGCAGGAACGCCTGGCCGCCGTCACCTATGCCGGCGGCGCGCTGGTCCTGCTTGGCGTGCTGACGCTCAACTGGCCGGCCAATGCCGCACTGGCGCCGGCGATCGCAGAAGGACGAAGCTGATGATACTTTCCAGCGAACAGGAACAGATTCGCGACATGCTGCGCGACTTCGCGCGCGAGCAACTGGCGCCTTTTGCCGCCGAGTGGGACCGCAACGCGGTGTTTCCGCGCGAGGCCTTGCGCCAGCTCGGCGAACTCGGCGTCTGCGGCATGGTGGTGCCGGAAGAATGGGGCGGAGCGGGGCTCGACTATGTTTCGCTGGCTCTCGCGCTGGAGGAAATCGCCGCCGGCGACGGCGCGACCTCGACCATCATCAGCGTGCAGAACTCCGTGGTTTGCGGCCCGATCAATGCCTTCGGCAACGACGCGCAGAAGGAGAAATACCTGAAGAAGCTGGCCAGCGGCGAATGGCTGGGCTGCTTTTGCCTGACCGAGCCGCATGTCGGCTCCGACGCCGCGGCGATCCGCACCAAGGCAGTCCGGGATGGCGATCACTGGGTGCTCAACGGCGTCAAGCAGTTCATCACCACCGGCAAGAACGCGCAGGTGGCGGTGGTTTTTGCCGTCACCGATCCCGGTGCCGGCAAGAAGGGCATCTCGGCTTTCATCGTGCCGGCCGACACGCCTGGCTACATCGTCGCCCGTGTCGAGGAAAAGCTCGGCCAGCACGCCTCGGACACGGCGCAGATACTTTTCGAAGACTGCCGCATTCCGGCGGAGAATCTTCTGGGTAGCGAAGGGCAGGGTTACCGCATCGCCTTGTCAAATCTGGAAGGTGGCCGCATCGGCATTTCCGCGCAGTCGGTGGGCATGGCCCGCGCCGCCTTCGAGGCGGCACTGAGTTACGCGCAGGAACGGATCAGTTTCGGCAAGCCCATCTTCGAGCATCAGGCGGTGAACTTCCGTCTCGCCGACATGGCGACACAGATCGAAGTGGCGCGCCAGATGGTGCATCACGCCGCAGCCCTGCGTGACGCCGGTCGGCCCTGCCTCAAGGAGGCCTCGATGGCCAAACTGTTCGCCTCGGAGATGGCGGAAAAGGTCTGCTCCGACGCGATCCAGATTCACGGCGGATACGGCTATGTGTCGGATTTCCCGGTCGAACGCATTTACAGGGATGTGCGCGTCTGCCAGATCTACGAAGGCGCCTCGGACATCCAGCGGCTGGTCATCGGCCGCTCGCTCGCCGTCTAGGAGAAATCATGGCCGAATACACCCTGCACTGCTTCGCCCAGTCCGGCAACGCCTACAAGCCGGCCTTGATGCTGGCGCTGTGCGCTGCCGACTGGGCGCCGCGCTTTGTGGACTTCTTCAATGGCGCCACGCGCACGCCCGAGTATCGGGCGCTCAACGTGATGGGCGAAGTGCCGGTGCTGGAACATCAAGGACAGCGGCTTTCACAGTCGGGCGTGATCCTCGATTACCTGGCGGAAACGCTCGGCCGCTTCGGCTGGCAGAGCGAAGATGAACGCCGCGAGATCCTGCGCTGGATGCTGTTCGACAACCACAAATTCACCGGCTACACGGCGACCTATCGCTACCTGCGCAACTTCGTCACGGCAGCCGATCCCGCCGTGCTCGCCATGTTCCGCGGCCGCGCCGAAAGCGCCTGGAAAGTGCTCGACGCCCACCTTGCGGGGCGCGAATGGATCGTCGCTCGCCGTCCCACCATCGCCGACTTTTCTCTGGCAGGCTATGTCTTCTGGCCCGAGGAAATCGGCGTGGACTGGCAGGACTACCCGAACATCCGCGACTGGTCGGCGCGCATTGCGGCGCTGCCGGGCTGGCAACATCCCTATCAATTGATGCCCGGCCATCCGCTGCCGGCGAAAACCTGAGGAGCAGCGAGATGAGCGATGCCATCGAGTTCTGGTTCGATTTTTCCTCGCCCTATTCCTATCTCGCCAGCGAAGTGATCGACGATCTGGCGACACGGCACGGACGCAAGGTCAAGTGGCGGCCGATCATGCTCGGTGCCGCCTTCAAGGCCTCTGGCGTTCCCTTCCTGCTCAGCGTGCCGCTCAAGGGCGATTACAGCAAGCACGACATCGAGCGCTCGGCACGTTTTCTCGGCGTGCCCTATGCTTTCCCGCCGAAGTTTCCGCTGCCGACCCTGGCCGCTGCACGCGGCTACTACTGGCTGCACGGCCAGAACTGCGGCAAAGCGCGCGAGTTCGCCCATGCGGTGTTCCGCGCCTACTGGGTGGATGGCCGCGACATCAGCGAACTTTCCGTGGTGGCGGAAATCGTCGAACGCCTGGGCATCGACCGCGAGGCCTTCACGGCAGCGATCGCTACACCCGAAATCAAGGAAAGACTGAAGCAGGAAACCGATGCCGCGATTGCCAAGGGCATGTTCGGCGCACCCTACTTCATGGTCGACGGCGAGCCTTTCTGGGGCGTCGACCGTCTGCCGCAAATCGACAAGTGGCTCGCCACCGGAGGATTCTGAACATGACGACATTCCCCCCAACCCCCTTTAGTTTCGGCATAACGCCCGCTTTGCGCGCATTAGCCTGCACTGAAACGCGAAAGCGTTTTCCGGAAAAGGGGGTGACTGCGGTTCAGCCTCCAAGCTCTTCGAGCTTGAGGCTTCCGTTTGTTGACTTGCTGCCCCCTTGGGGCGGCCCGGCGGAGGCAGCATGAGCGTCATCAAATCCAAACTCAACACGCGCAGCGAGGAATTCAAGGCCAACGCTGCGGCGATGAGCGCGCTGGTCGCCGACCTGCGCGAGAAGACCATCTCGGTTTCGGGCGGCGGCTCGCCGGAATCCGCGGCCAAGCACAAGGCACGCGGCAAACTCCTGCCGCGCGAACGGATCAATGCACTGATCGATCCGGGCGCGGCCTTCCTCGAATTTTCGGCGCTGGCCGCGATGGGCATGTACAGCGGCGATGTGGCATCGGCGGGGGTGGTCACCGGCATCGGCCGGGTCAAGGGCGTGGAGTGCATGATCGTCGCCAACGACGCGACGGTGAAGGGCGGCTCCTACTTTCCGCTGACGGTGAAGAAGCATTTGCGCGCGCAGGAAATCGCGCTGCAGAATCGCCTGCCCTGCATTTATCTGGTCGACTCCGGCGGCGCCAACCTGCCGACGCAGGATGAAGTGTTTCCCGATCGCGACCATTTCGGCCGCATCTTCTACAACCAGGCCAACATGTCGGCGTTGGGCATTCCGCAGATCGGCATCGTCATGGGCTCCTGCACCGCGGGCGGCGCCTACATGCCGGCGATGTCGGACGAATCGGTCATCGTCAAGAATCAGGGCACGATCTTTCTCGGAGGCCCGCCGTTGGTCAAGGCCGCCACCGGCGAAGTGGTCACTGCCGAGGATCTCGGCGGTGGCGACGTGCATACGCGCATCTCCGGCGTTTGCGACCATCTGGCGGAAAGCGATCATCATGCGCTGTCGATCGCGCGGCGGATTGTCGGCAATCTCAACTGGCAGAAGCCCGTCGCGATGGATATCGCCGCGCCGGAAGAGCCGCTCTACGATCCGGAAGAACTCTGGGGCGTGATTCCCTTCGACACCAAGAAGCCCTACGACGTGCGCGAAGTCATCGCCCGCCTGGTCGATGGCTCGCGCTTCGACGAATTCAAGTCGCGTTATGGCACCACGCTTGTCACGGGCTTTGCCCGCCTCCACGGATATCCGCTGGGCATCGTCGCCAACAACGGCATCCTCTTCGGCGAGTCGGCGCAAAAGGGCGCGCACTTTATCGAACTGTGTTCCCAGCGTGGCATCCCGCTGCTGTTCCTGCAGAACATCACCGGCTTCATGGTCGGCCGCAAGTACGAAAACGCCGGTATCGCCAAGGACGGCGCAAAAATGGTCACCGCCGTGGCGACGACGCAGGTGCCGAAGTTCACCATGATCATCGGCGGTTCCTTCGGCGCCGGCAATTACGGCATGTGCGGCCGCGCCTACAGCCCGCGCATGCTGTGGATGTGGCCCAACGCACGGATCAGCGTGATGGGCGGCGAACAGGCGGCCTCGGTCTTGTCCACCATCAAGCGAGACGGCATGGAATCCGCCGGCAAGGAATGGAGCAAGGACGAGGAGGAAAGCTTCAAGAACCCGATCCGCGAACAGTACGAGACCCAGGGCCACCCCTACTACGCCACGGCGCGCCTCTGGGATGACGGCGTGCTCGATCCGGCGCAGACGCGACGCACGCTGGGACTTGGAATTTCCGCGTCGCTCAATGCGCCGATTCTGCCGACCAAGTTCGGTGTGTTCCGGATGTAAGTCAAATGCGAACCACAGAGACACAGAGGCACAGAGGAGCGCTATTTTCATTGACAGTCACGGTTGACTCCCGCGATCCAAAGTACTGTTGCCGAAGCTCTCATGTTCTCCTGTTTTTCCTCTGTGCCTCTGTGTCTCTGTGGTGAAAGGGTTTCCATGTACACAAACATACTTACCGAAGTCGACCGCGGCGTAGGTATCATCACGCTCAATCGACCCGAGCGGCACAATGCCTTCGACGACGCGTTGATCGCCGAACTGTCGAATGCTCTCGACCAGATGACGACCGATCCAGAAGTGCGCGTGCTGGTGATATCCAGCACCGGCAAGAGCTTTTGCGCCGGCGCCGATCTGAACTGGATGAAGCGGGCGGCTAGCTACGGCAATGAAGAGAATTTGCGCGATGCGCGCGCGCTGGCCGATATGTTGCGGCGTCTGGCGCAATGTCCGAAGCCGACCATCGCGCGGGTTCAGGGCCCGGCCTATGGCGGTGGCGTCGGCCTGGTGGCGTGTTGCGACATTGCGATTGCCACCTTCGATGCGCAGTTTTCGCTGACGGAAGTCAAACTCGGGCTCATCCCCGCCGTCATCAGCCCGCATGTCATCGCCGCCATCGGCGAGCGTTACGCACGACGCTCCATGCTGACGGCGGAGCGTTTCTCGGCGGCGGAAGCCTATCGCATGGGCCTGCTTCACGAAATGGTTGCCGACATCGCCGGACTCGACGATGCCGTCGGCGAAATTGCCGATGCCTTGCTCAACAACGCCCCCGGCGCACTGGCCGAGTGCAAGCAGTTGATTTCGGCGGTGGCCTGGAAACCGCTCTCGGCGGAAGTCATCGAAGACACCGCACAGCGCATCACCCGCCTGCGCGCCAGCGACGAAGGGCGCGAAGGCATGAGCGCTTTTCTGGAGAAGCGCAAACCCAACTGGATTCAAAACCATTAAGCACAGAGACGCAGAGGCACAGAGAGAAGCATTCAGAGCAAGCCATTCAGGTTTTCTCCGGGTCTCTGTGCCTCTGTGCTGAGAGGTTCAAATGTTTAACAAAATACTCATCGCCAACAGGGGCGACCAGCCGCAACGCGGCGCAGCGGCGCAGCCAAATCGCATTGCACGCGAAGCGGGCCCAGGCGATTTTGCCCCGGAGACTAGCCATGTTTAACAAGATACTCATCGCCAATCGCGGTGAAATTGCCTGCAGAGTGATCAAAACCGCTAGGCGCATGGGCATCCGCACCGTTGCCGTTTACTCCGAGGCCGACGCCCGTGCGCGCCATGTCAGGCTCGCCGACGAGGCGGTGTGCATCGGTGCGCCACCGCCCAAAGAGTCATATCTGGTGTTCGAGAAAATCATCGCGGCGGCGCTGGAGACGGGCGCGCAGGCGATCCATCCGGGTTACGGTTTCCTCTCCGAAAACGAGGACTTTGCCGAATCCTGCGCACAGAACGGCATTGTCTTCATCGGCCCGCCGGTTGGCGCGATACGCGCCATGGGTTCGAAATCAGAAGCCAAGAAACTCATGGAAAAGGCCGGTGTGCCGCTGACACCGGGCTATCACGGCGATAACCAGGAGCCGGAGTTTCTCAGGCAGCAGGCCGATGCCATCGGCTATCCGGTGCTGATCAAGGCAGCGGCCGGTGGCGGCGGCAAGGGTATGCGCGTTGTCAACAAAAGCGGGGAGTTTCTCGACGGCCTGGCTTCTTGCAAGCGTGAAGCCGCATCGAGCTTCGGCGACGAGCACGTCCTGATCGAGAAGTACCTGCAGCGTCCGCGTCACATCGAATTCCAGATTTTCGGCGACAGCCACGGCAACTGCGTGCATTTGTTCGAGCGCGATTGCTCGGTGCAGCGCCGCCACCAGAAAGTGCTTGAAGAAGCGCCCGCGCCCGGCATGTCGCCCGAGCGCCGCGCGGCGATGGGCAAGGCAGCCGTCGATGCGGCCAAGGCTGTCGGTTATGTCGGCGCCGGCACCGTGGAATTCATCGTACCGGGCGCCGCTGACGAAAATGCAGCGCGGGACGGCAGTTTCTACTTCATGGAGATGAATACACGCTTGCAGGTCGAGCATCCCGTGACGGAAATGATCACGGGTCTCGATCTGGTCGAGTGGCAGCTGAAAGTCGGCTCCGGCGAGACGCTGCCCTTGCAGCAGGAGCAGCTGAAAATTCGCGGTCATGCACTGGAAGCGCGGATCTACGCCGAGGATCCGGACAAGGGGTTCCTGCCGTCGATCGGTCGCCTGATCCACTTGTCGCCGCCGCAGGAAAATCTGAACGTTCGCGTCGATACCGGCGTCGAGCAGGACGACGAGATTTCGCCGCACTACGATCCGATGATCGCCAAGCTGATCGTTTGGGACGGCTCCGACACCAATGCCCGCGAACGCGCACTGGCGCGCATGCTGCAGGCCCTGGCCGACTACCGGGTGGTCGGAGTGTCGAACAACATCGGCTTCCTCTCGCGCCTGGTTGCCTGCCCGGCATTTGCCGGTGCCGATCTCGATACCGGGCTGATCGAGCGCGAGCGGACTTTTCTCTTTCCCGAGGCCGCCGAGCCGCCGGCGGAAGCCTGGCTGGTTGCGGCGCTGGCCGAACTGATACGCGACCAGCAGTTCGCCGCCGCGCACGCCGTGGAAAGCCGTGATCCGCATTCGCCCTGGCATACGCGGGACGGCTGGCGCCTGAACGGCGCCGCGCGCCGCGAGATCAGGTTGCGCATCGGCGAGCTTGAGAAAGTCGTCAATGCCGGCTACGCGGGCGAGCGGTATGCGCTCGAATTCGAAGGCATGAGCACGATGGCCACCGGCCGCTTCATCGGCGACAGCGAATTGCGCGTCGACCTCGGCGGCCGCCGCATCAATGTGACCGTTGTCTCCGCCAATGAGAAGCGCCACGTATTTATTGACGGCGTCTCCCATATTTTTTCCGCCATCGATCCCCTGTTCCACGCCGGCAGCGGCGGCGGCGCCGAAGGTGGCTTGACGGCGCCGATGCCGGGCAAGGTCATCGCCCTGATCGCCGCAGTGGGAGCCAAGGTCGACAAAGGCGCCCCCTTGCTGATTCTGGAAGCCATGAAAATGGAGCACACCATTGCCGCACCGGCATCCGGAACGGTCAAGGCCTTTTGTTTCATTGTCGGCGAACAAGTCAGCGACGGTGCCGAGCTAGTAGAATTCGAGGCTGACAAGAAGACGTGAGTTTGAATGAGCCTCCCCAGTAAAGTCCGCATCGTCGAGGTCGGTCCCCGTGACGGCCTGCAGAACGAAAAAAAACCCATTGCCACCGCAACCAAGCTCGAACTGATCCGTCGTTTGGGCACTGCCGGGCTCAAGACCATCGAGGCCACTGCGTTTGTTTCGCCCAAGTGGGTGCCGCAAATGGCGGATCACGCCGAGCTTTTTGCGGCCATCGACAAGCTGCCGGATGTTACCTATCCGGTGCTGACGCCGAACATGAAGGGCTTCGAAGCGGCGCTTGCCCTGGGCGCCAGAGAAGTGGCGATTTTCGGCGCGGCTTCCGAGTCTTTTTCGCAGAAGAACATCAATTGCTCGATCGCCGAGTCGCTGGATCGTTTTCGCGCCATCGTCGATGCCGCCAAGGCCGCCGACGTCAAGGTGCGCGGCTATGTTTCCTGCGTGCTTGGCTGCCCCTACGAGGGCGATGTCGCGCCGCTGGCGGTGGCGGATGTTGCGCAGGCGCTGCTGGAAATGGGCTGCTATGAAATCAGCCTGGGCGACACCATCGGTGTCGGTACGCCGGAAAAAACCCGCGCCATGCTCAAGGCGGTGGCCCGCCGCGTGCCATTGAAAAAGCTTGCCGGTCACTACCACGACACCTACGGCATGGCCGCGGCCAACATTTATGCCTCACTGCAAATGGGCATCGGCATCTTTGACAGTTCCGTTGCCGGTCTCGGCGGTTGTCCCTATGCCGCGGGGGCGTCTGGCAATGTCGCGACGGAAGACGTGGTCTGGCTGTTGCGCGGCCTGGGCATCGATACCGGCATCGATCTCGATGCGCTGGTCGACACCGGCACGTGGATTTCGAAGTTGTTGAAGCGCGAGTCGGCGTCGCGCGCGGCACACGCCATTCTTGCCAAGCGCGCGATGCAGGCGGCGCAGGCCGGCTGAAGCGTCGGTGACGAAAGGCATCCACCGGTGGTGACTTCGCCTTGCATAAATGTGTGCAAGATGGAAGCAGGTCTTTGTGCCGGATGCTTTCGCACCCTCGATGAAATTGCCGCGTGGGCGACTGCCAGCGACGCTGACAAGCAGCGGATTGTGGCGGTTGCTACCGAACGCCGATTGTGCAGTGATTCCGCTGCGTTTGGCATGAGCGGACGTGGCAGTCCGGCGCGGCCATGAAACTCCCCGACTCGATACAGGTGCTTGAACGCGGCTGGTTGTCATCCAACAACGTGCTGTTCTTCGAGGGCGAATCGGCAACCCTGGTCGATTCGGGGTATGTCGGCCACGCACCGCAGACGGTCGCGCTGGTAAAGTCGGCGCTGGCGGCACGGCGCGATCCGGTCACGCTGAAGCGTTTGGTCAACACCCATTCGCATTCCGACCACATCGGCGGCAATGCGGCGCTGCAGGCTGAGTTCGGTTGCCGCATCGTGATACCCGCCGGCATCGAGCGCATGGTCAGCGACTGGGACACTCACGCGCTGCTGCTCGATGCGGCGCGGCAGCGCGGCGACCGTTTCGCCCACGATGCGGTGATCGAGGCCAACAGCGAATTCGAGATGGGCGGGCTCGTCTGGCAGGCGTTGCCCGCGCCCGGTCATGACATGGAGGCGCTGATTTACTACTGTGCCGAGAAACGCATCCTGATCTCGGGTGACGCGTTGTGGCAGGACGGCTTCGGCATCATCTTCGGCGAATTGATGGGACGCAGCGATGCGCTGCCGGCGACCCGCAGCACCCTGGAGATGATCGGCCGCCTCGGCGTGGATATGGTGATTCCCGGGCACGGCGCGGCATTCGAGGATTTTGACGCGGCGCTGGCGCGAGCCTTCAAGCGCCTGGCGTCTTTCGAGGCGGATGGAACCCGCATGGGACGCAACGCGGTGCGTGCCTGCTTCACCTTCAACCTGCTCGACCTGCAGCGCCTGCGCGAGGACGAACTGCCGGCCTACCTGAAAAGCGTGCCGTTTTTCGACTCGGTCAATCAGCGGATGCTGGGATTTTCAGATGCGAATTTTGCCGACTGGCTGCTCGGCGAGCTGCTCAGATCGAAGTCGATCGAGATCCGCGACGGCTGGATAGTGCCGACCATGGCGCCCTAGATTCCTGCCTCATCAGGGTCAGGCTCGCGTTCGCCGCTCGAGGCAAAACATGCAACACAGCGCCGCGCGACGGCTGATAATTCAGTCATCGGCGATCACATAGCGGTCGCGTCCGGCTTCCTTGCCGGCATACAGCGCTTTGTCGGCGCGCGCGACGGCGCCGTCCATGGGCTCATCCTTGCCCACTTTGGCCAGTCCCAGAGTGATGGTCAGCTTCAGCGGATCGATTTCCGCAATCGTCACCGGCGTGCAGCGCACCGTATCGACGATACGCTGCGCTGCCGCGGCGGCTTCCTCGCGTGAACGGCACTGCATCAGCAGCAGAAACTCTTCCCCGCCAAAGCGAAACAGGGGCTCGTTGGGACGCACGATGCCGCGCAGGGTGTCCGCCAGATGGCGCAGGGCCTTGTCGCCGGCTGGATGGCCGTGGATATCGTTGATGCGTTTGAAATGATCGGCGTCGATGATTCCGATATACAGCTGTGTCTTGTAGCGACGGCAATTCTTCAGTACCTGATCGAACTCGGTTTCGATGCTGTAGCGCAGGGGAAGGCCGGTCAAGGGATCATGGCGCGCGGCGCCGGCGAGGAATTGCGTCTTGAAATCGGCCAGCAATCTGATCAGCTCGGGTTGGGTTTCTTCAAAGGCTTGCAGTTCGGCATTCTGTCCGGGGCGTCCGGCAAGCACCGCGGTGCAGATTGACCGAATCGCGTCGTGCATGGTCGTGTGCACAGATTCGAGCCGCTCAGTTTTCGCCGCATCGAGTTTCCGGAAGTCGGCCTTTTTGGTTCCGAACCATTTGCCAAAGCGGCATTCGGTATGGGATTGAGCACCCAGCACGTCGTCGCCAGGTGAGACGCGCAGCACCGCGCAGCGCAACACTCGCCGCGTCCAGTCCAGGTGCGCGGCGACAGCCGCGTCGAGTTCGTCGACAAACTTCGAGGTTTCGGCGGAAAAATCCGGAATGCTGTCTGGCACCATTTCAGTTCGCCTTGCCGCACTCACCATGGACCCGTGTCGTCGACGGCGGGTTGCGCGCAAGCTTTTCCGGTGGGCGTCGCGGTCGCCGGACAAACTCGCCACCGCAGTTGGGACACACGCCGCCCAGCTTCGATTCGACGCAGGAGGCACAAAAAGTACACTCAAACGAACAGATACGGGCTTCCTCAGCGCCCGGCGGAAGGTCGCAGTCGCAGCATTCGCAGTTGGGTCTCAATTCGAGCATGGGGATCGGCCATTCGGTGACTGTTCACGCTACGGCACGAATTGCGATGGGTTAGTCGCGAATCGACAAGCCCTTGGCAGCGCAAGTCCTCATGGTAATGGGCCGGACGAGTTTTGGCTAGTGACCATGGTTCGGCACGGTCCGGATATACGCGACAACGGCGCCCGGTCAGTACTGTTGATTACGCAGTCGTTCGGCTTCGTTGAAGTTGCCGCGGGCCATGGCGTCCTGGATCGCCTGACGGCGAATGGCACGAGTCTGGGCTTCGGTTTCGGCGGCCTTGCGACGCGCTTCCATCTGCAGCCGCCGCTGCTCCGCTTGCTGCTGCCTCTGTTCCTGCTGAGCGGCGTATTCCTCCTGCCGATAAGCCTGATCGAGGCGTCGCTTGTCCTCGCGCATCCGGGCATCGAGTTGCGCGCTTTCCCGGGCTGCCGCGTTTTGCTCCCGGAGCGCGCTGGATGCCTCGATGGCCGTCTTCTGGTTGTCCACCACGCGGTCGGCGATCTCCACAGAGCGTTCGACGACATTCTTGTGCAGCTCGATTTCCTTGATACGGACTTCGTGCGCTGACTTTTCCTTGGTGAAGCCCAGCCCCAGATAGCCGATTCCGAGCACCAGCACAACGCCTGCCAGCACTTTCAGAGCGCTGCTCAATGGCGTTGCGGTTTCGTTGGCGGCGAGTTGCGCTGCGGGCATCGGCGTCGTTTTGCGGACGCTGAGTTGTTCCAGCAAACGGCGATCGAACTGCTCGCGGGCGGCGGGGTCGCCCAAGGCCTCCAGCGCATAGCGGGTCTCCGCATCAAGCGAAGCACTTTTGGCCTTGATGCGATCGATGGCCTCGGCAATAGCGGCGTCGCTGCTGTCGGCAGGAACGCCGATCACCGAATAGAGCGATTGCTTGCGCTGAGCCGCGAGCTGGCGTCGCAATTCGGCGCGCAGACGGCCAAGCTCCGAGTCCGCCGCCTCGGTCGGCTTGCCAGCCGTCAGCGCGGCGAAACGACGGCGAATGTAGAGCGCTTTGGTCTTGTCGGCATCGCCTCCGCTTTCTGCCAGGGCCCGAGCCCAGACGGAACTGTCCTGCCGTCCGCTGTCGATCTCTTCGGCAATCCGCCGATAATGGTCTTGGTCATTCACGATGCGATGAATTCCCTGCAAAAAAGTAGGGGCAATATATCCGAATCGCATTTGACTTGCAATTTTGCGGCGGGCGCCCCCGGCCTTCTGGCGAGTCCGCCGCGAGACGCGGGAATCCGCTATCCTTTGGCCCATGCAAGTCATGCTGATCAGCGGTCTTTCCGGTTCCGGCAAATCCATCGCGTTGAATGTGCTGGAGGACGCCGGCTACTACTGCTTGGACAATCTGCCGGCGCCGCTGCTGTCGGAACTG
>JAIPCT010000067.1 GCA_021738065.1 Burkholderiaceae bacterium | reverse complement strand
CGTGCCCCTGTTCCCGCCGTGGTAAATCGATTTTAGGAGTTTCCCATGCGCTTTCATTTTCCGATCATCATCATCGACGAGGATTTCCGGTCCGAGAATGCTTCGGGTCTCGGCATCCGCGCGCTGGCAGACGCTATCGAGAAGGAAGGCATGGACGTGCTGGGCGTTACCAGTTATGGCGACCTCTCATCCTTCGCCCAGCAGCAGAGCCGGGCCTCGGCCTTCATTCTGTCGATCGACGACGAGGAACTCGCTCACCGCGAAGCGGAAACCATCGACCAGCTACGCGCCTTCGTCGAGCAGATCCGCAAAAAGAACACCGAGATCCCGATTTTTCTGCATGGCGAGACGCGTACCAGCCGGCATATTCCGAACGGCATCCTGCGCGAATTGCACGGCTTCATCCACATGTACGAGGACACGCCGGAATTCATCGCCCGTCATGTGGTGCGCGAGGCCAAGTCCTACATGGATTCGCTGCCGCCGCCTTTCTTCCGCGCGCTGGTGCACTACGCCGCCGACGGCTCGTATTCCTGGCATTGCCCCGGCCATTCGGGCGGTGTCGCTTTCCTCAAGAGCCCGGTGGGGCAGATGTTCCACCAGTTCTTCGGCGAGAACATGCTGCGCGCCGACGTCTGCAACGCGGTCGAGGAACTCGGCCAGCTGCTCGACCACACCGGCCCGGTGGCCGCCTCCGAGCGCAATGCGGCGCGCATTTTCAATTGCGACCACCTGTTCTTCGTCACCAACGGCACTTCGACCTCGAACAAGATTGTTTGGCACTCCACAGTGGCGCCGGGCGACATCGTGGTGGTGGATCGCAACTGCCACAAGTCGATACTGCACGCGATCATGATGACCGGCGCGATTCCGGTATTCCTGATGCCGACGCGCAACAACTACGGCATCATCGGGCCGATCCCGCGCGAAGAGTTTCTCTGGGAGAACATCCAGAAAAAGATTGCGGCCCATCCTTTCGCCACCGACAAGAACGCCAAGCCGCGCGTGCTGACCATCACCCAAAGCACCTACGACGGGATCATGTACAACGTCGAGGACATCAAGGAAATGCTCGACGGCAAGATCGACACCCTGCACTTCGATGAAGCCTGGCTGCCGCACGCCGCCTTCCACGATTTTTACGGCGACTACCATGCCATCGGCGCCGACCGGCCGCGCTGCAAGGAGTCGATGATCTTCTCCACCCAGTCCACGCACAAGCTGCTGGCCGGCTTGTCGCAGGCTTCGCAGATCCTGGTGCAGGATGCACAGAACCACAAGCTTGATCGCGACGTGTTCAACGAGGCTTACCTGATGCACACCTCGACCAGCCCGCAGTACTCGATCATCGCCTCCTGCGATGTCGCCGCCGCGATGATGGAAGAACCGGGCGGCACGGCGCTGGTGGAGGAGTCGATCGCCGAGGCGCTGAACTTCCGCCGCGCCATGCGCAAGGTGGAGCTGGAATGGGGCGCCGACTGGTGGTTCAAGGTCTGGGGGCCGAACGATTTGTCCGAAGAGGGCATCGAGGAGCGCGAAGCCTGGATGTTGAAGGCCGGCGAGCGTTGGCATGGCTTCGGCGACCTGGCGGAGGGCTTCAACCTGCTCGACCCGATCAAGGCCACCGTCATTACGCCGGGACTCGATGTCGATGGTGACTTTTCGGACGATCAAGGCATTCCCGCGGCGATCGTCACCAAGTACCTTGCCGAACACGGCGTGATCGTCGAGAAGTGCGGCCTCTATTCCTTCTTCATCATGTTCACCATCGGCATCACCAAGGGCCGCTGGAACACCCTGGTCACCGCCTTGCAGCAGTTCAAGGATGACTACGATCGCAATCATCCGTTATGGAAAGTGCTGCCCGAGTTCGTGGTCAAGCATCCGCGCTACGAGCGGGTCGGCCTCAAGGAGTTGTGCACCCAGATACATGAGGTGTACAAGGCCAGGGATATCGCCCGCCTGACCACCGAGATGTATCTGTCGAACATGGTGCCGGCGATGCGTCCGGCCGACGCGTTTGCCAAGATGGCGCACCGTGAGATCGATCGTGTGTCCATCGACGAACTGGAAAACCGCGTCACGGCGGTGCTGCTGACTCCCTATCCTCCCGGAATTCCGCTGCTGATTCCCGGTGAGCGATTCAATGCCACGATTGTCCGCTACCTTGAATTCGCCCGCGAGTTCAACGAAAAATTCCCCGGCTTCGAGACTGATATTCATGGCCTGGTGAAAGATGCCAGCAACGGTGCCGTCCGCTACTACGTGGATTGCGTGCGCCAGTAGCAAGCCGGCCGCTTGCTGGATCAAGTCTGGCGTGTGGTTTCATCCCGCCGCTGCTTGACCTCGTACATTGCCCGGTCCGCCGCTGCGATCATCTCGTCCATGCTTGAGGCATCATCGGGGTAGATCGACATGCCGACGCTGGCCGTGAGCCTGTGTTCCCGTTCTTCCACCAGAAAGGGCAAGTCGAAGACCGCGGCAATCTTGCGCGCGATGTTCCGGCAGGCTTCCGGGTTGGCGACGTCGCTGACGACGACCGCGAATTCGTCGCCGCCGAGTCGGGCGACGATGTCTCCCTTGCGCATGCACAGTTGCAGCCGTTGCGCCGTTTCCTTGAGCACGACATCGCCTGCGGCATGGCCAAAATCGTCGTTGATCGGCTTGAAGTCGTCGAGATCGATGTAGAGCAGTCCAAAACCGCCGCCGTCGCGTTGCCGTTGGGCGATTTCGCGTCCGACAGCATCGTGAAAGCCTGCGCGCGTCAGCAGGCCGGTCAAAGCGTCATGCAGCGCAATCCGGTGCGTGCGTCGATGGGCTGACAGCGCAATGCCGGCGCTGCCGCCAAGTGCCGCGAAGCTGACCACGGCGAGCAGCCACAAAGTGTTGGCATACGCACTGCTCGCCAGCGTCATGGCTCGGTCTGTCCTTTGCGCCTGTTGCCGGCGCATGGCTTCGAAGGTGGCATGTACGGCAGTCTGCAGGGGCATCGCCTGGTCCACCATGGCTTGCCGTGCCTCGTCAATGCGGTCGCGGGCAACCAGGTCAATCAGCCGTTCCTGTGCCTGGATCACCTGGGCGATTGCGCGGCCCTGCTCGTCGTAGAGGCGTTGTTCTTCGGCATCCAGGCCGAGATCTCTCAGGCGCTGGCGCGCCGTGCCGATGCGGAAGGCCGCGCCGTTGTAGCGCAAATACATGGCGTCGCGCTCGAAAGGATCATCGAGGACCAGCATGCGATACAGGCTTTCCGTCCGTACCAGGCCCCCCACCTGCATTTCCGTGGCCAGCTCGGTTTTCAGGTTGTGGTGGGCGACAACCCGTTCCATTTCGTTGAATACGGTGCGCAACTGGACTGCAGCCAAGGCAACCATCGCCAGCAGGATCACGACAAAGCCGACGAAGGCGATCAGATTGATGCGGCGAAACTCGCGTGCGCGGCCCGGCGTCTCAGTATCTGGTTTCATGGCCTCCCCCCATTTGTCGATCTGCCGTCTGACAAAGTCAGCGGGATGTTCATGTCGCCAGCGGCGAGGACGTCCTTTCTATCGACTCGTTTCGGGAAATTATCTGCCGTGCTCCGGCTGTTGGCGATAACTCCTACTTAGTTGGGCATTCGGCTGGTCTATCCAAATTCCACCGCGTCGGCACTCGGAAAACCGCCGTCGCCGGCGCTTCCCGGCGCGTCATTTTCGGTGGTAGGTGACGAAGGCGAAGTCGAATTCCGCTTCGCCGCGATGCACCTCGCGCGCAGTCTCCTGCCATTGCGCCGGGTCGAAGGCGGGGAAGCAGGTGTCTCCTTCGAAATCCGCGTCGATCTCGGTCATTTGCAGGCAGTCGGCCAGCGGCAGCGCCGTTGCATACAGCTCCGCACCGCCGATGACGAAGCCCAGCTTGTCGGCGCTTGCCGCCATGGCGGCGGGCAGCGAAGCGGCAACGGTGGCGCCCTCGGCGCGGTAGTCCGCATTGCGCGAAATCACGATGTTGCGGCGGCCCGGCAGCGGGCGAAAATTCTCCGGCAGCGATTCCCAGGTCTTGCGGCCCATGATCACGGTGTGACCCAGCGTCAGGGCCTTGAAGTGCTTGAGGTCCGCCGGCAGCCGCCAGGGCAGGCGGTTGTCGATGCCGATCACGCCGTTGCGGGCGCGGGCAGCGACCAGGGTCAAAATGGGCTTGGTCATCGGGCTATTTGCTCAGCAGGCTGCGGTATAGCTCGACATAGCGGCGTGCCGCATTGTCCCAACTCCAATCCTGTGTCATTCCCTGTTTTTGCAGGCGGCGCCAGGTCTTGGGTTGCTGCCACGCCTGCGTGGCGCGCTGCAGGGCCTCCAGCAGTGCGGCGGCGGTGGCGGGACCGAAAACGAAGCCGTTGCCCAGTTTTTTGTCGGCAGCATCCACCACTGTGTCGGCCAGGCCGCCCGTTGCGCGCACCACCGGCGGCGTGCCATAGCGCAGGCTGTACATTTGATTGAGGCCGCAGGGCTCGAAACGCGAAGGCATCAGAAAAACGTCGGCGCCCGCCTCGATGCGGTGGGCCAGGGCTTCGTCGAAACCGATCTTTACCGCGCATTGGCCCGGGAACGCTTGCGCGAGGGCGCTGAAACCCTGTTCCAGTGCGGCCGACCCGGTGCCGAGAATCGCCAGCTGAGCGGGCAACTGCATCAGCTTCGCGCCCAGTTCGAGCAGCAGGTCCAGTCCTTTTTGTTCCGTCAGGCGGCTCACCACGGCGAGCAAGGGGATGTCTTGGCGCACCGCAAGCCCGAGTTGCCGCTGCAGGTCGGCCTTGTTGGCGGCTTTGCCGTCGAGATTCCGCGCGCTGTAATGGAAGGGCAGATGCGGATCGGCAGCAGGGTCCCAAGTCGTGGTATCGATGCCGTTGAGCACGCCTGTGAGTTTGTCCGAGTGAAGGCGCAAGAGCCCCGCCAGACCCATGCCTTCCTCATCAGTCTGAATCTCGCGGGCATAGCTTGGGCTCACCGTCGTGATGGCGTCGGCAAACTGCAGCCCGGCCTTGAGAAACGACAATTTTCCGTGGTATTCGACGCCGTTGATTTGCCAGGCCGACTCGGGCAAATCCAGCCGGGGCATGACGATGTGCTCAAACAGTCCTTGGAAGGCCAGGTTGTGCACCGTGATCAGGGATTTGGCGCGGCTTCCGGGCAGGTAATTCAAATAGGCCGGCGTCAGCCCGGTTTGCCAGTCGTTGCAATGGACGATATCGGCTTGCCAGTCCAAGGTGTTGGAGGTCGAACCCAGCCAGGCGGCGACCCGCGACAGCAGGGCAAAGCGCAGGTGATTGTCGGTCCAGTCCTCTCCGTCCGGGCCCAGGTAGGGGTTGCCCTCGCGATCGTAGTAGGACGCGTAGTCGAGCAAATAAAGGGGGATGCCATCAGCGGTGGTGGCAAGCTTGAGCGAGGGTAGCGGCAGCAGCCCGTCGGGCCAGCTCGGCAAGGCGACTTCCTTGGCCTCGGGAAATTTTCGCAGCAGTTCCGGGTAGGCCGGAAGCAGCACGCGGATATCCACGCCGAGCGCCTTGATCGCGCCAGGCAGCGCGCCGGCAACATCGCCGAGACCGCCGGTCTTGACCCAGGGTGCCAGCTCCGGGGTGACGAACAGGAGATTCATGTCGACATACCGCGATGAGCGCGCAGCGCCGGATTCTGTCGGTGCTTTTGCCGTGTCGCGCGCCTGGCGAATGGATCAACGTGTTCGCAGCGCCGGGCGAGCGTCGAGCAAAGCGGGCCAAGCAGCCGCCTTGCCTGCGCGGGGAAGGATGGGCGGGCGCAGTCGCCGTATCGCCAGCGCCGACTTTTCGCCCCCGGCGCCGGGGCGGATAAGCGGGAGCGGACCCGCTTGCGGCGTTCGCCATGTTTCATGGTCAGGGGTGCCGCGATGCGCCGCATGAGAACTAGTCGCGCTCGCGACAGGCAGCGACCAGGCCCGCGGTGGAACTGTCCAGCAGATCGCCCCCGGCTTCACCGCGAATTACCGGCAACAGCCGGCCGGCCAGCTGCTTGCCATATTCGACGCCCCATTGGTCGAAAGGATTGATATCCCAGATCACGCTTTCGACAAACACCTTGTGTTCGTACAGCGCCAGCAGCGCGCCCAGATTGAAGGGGTCAAGGCGCGGCAGCAAAAGCGTGGTCGAAGGCTGGTTGCCCGGAAAGCTGCGGTAGGGCGCGAGCAATGCAACTTGATCGGCCGGCATGCCGGCCGCCGAGAGTTCGGCGGTGGTTTCGTCCAAGGTCTTGCCGCGCATCAGCGCTTCGCCCTGCGCAAAGCAGTTGGCCAGAAGTTTCTCGTGATGACCCGGCAAGGCAAAGTCGGGCTGCTTGAAGGCAATGAATTCGCAAGGCAGCAGACGGCCGCCCTGGTGGATCAGTTGGTAAAACGCGTGCTGGCCATTGGTGCCGGCTTCGCCCCAGAGCACCGGCGCGGTCGAACAGTCGAGCGCGGCACCGTGCCGATCCACTTGTTTGCCGTTGGATTCCATTTCGAGTTGTTGCAGATAGCGCGGCAACAAGCCGAGCGATTGGCTGTACGGCAGCAGGGCGCGCGTTTCGGCGCCGAGGAAATTGCTGTTCCAGATTTCAAGCAAGGCCAGCAGCCCCGGCAGGTTTTCCGCCGGCGGCGCTGAAAAGAAGTGCTCGTCCATGGCGTGGGCGCCGGCCAGCATTTTCTGGAAATTGTCGAAGCCGACTGCCAGAGCCAGCGGCAGGCCGATGGCCGACCACAGCGAATAGCGCCCGCCGACCCAGTCCCAGAAACCAAAAGTATTGGCCGGATCGATGCCAAAGCGGGCGACCTCGGCGAGGTTGGTCGATACGGCAACGAAATGCCTGGCGACGGCGGCCTCACCCAGCGCCTGCACCAGCCAGTGGCGCGCCGAAGCGGCGTTCTGCATGGTTTCCTGGGTGGTAAAGGTCTTGCTGGCAATGATGAACAAGGTCGAGCGCGGCTGCAGATGCGCGAGCACAGTCGCCAGGTCGGCGCCATCGAGGTTGGCGACGTAATGGACCTTGAGCCCCGGGTGATGGAAGGCGGCGAGCGCCTGGGTCGCCATGCGCGGACCGAGATCCGAGCCGCCGATGCCGATGTTGACGATGTCGGTGATCGGTTCTCCGCTGGCGCCGCGCCAATGCCGGCCATGGACCTGCGCGCCAAAATCCCGCATCTTGGCCAGCTCGCCGAGTACCGCCGGCATGACATCACGCCCCTGACAGAGGATCGGCGGCTTGCCCGCGGGGTGGCGCAAGGCGATATGCAGCGCCGCGCGGCCTTCGCTGTGATTGATCGGCGCGCCGGAACGCATGCGGGAAATCCAGCCCGCCACATCGGCGGCCTGCCAGAGTTCCTCCAGCAGCGCCATGGTGTCCGCGCTGACGCGCTGCTTGGAGTAGTCGACCAGCCAGTCGTTCCAGCGCACGGAGAGCCGTGAAAAGCGCTGCCGATCCGCGGCGAACATGTCGCGCAACTGCGTCTGGCGCGTCGCCTCGGCTGCCTGACTCAGACGCTGCCAAATGGCGGAAGTATCGGTATTCACCATCGTCTGTTCAGAGCCAAAGCGTCATGCCCATCTCGAAGGGGTGAGTCAGCAAGCTGTGCGTCGGAAACACCCGCACCCGGTATTCCATTTTGCCGCACTGGTCGGGTGTCAGATCGCGCGAGAACAGATGCTCGCCATTTTCCAGGGCGCACTCATGCTGCAGTTCATAGCGTCGGGCGCGTTCCGACGTCGGTTCGCCGGGGCGCGTGAATACCATCTCGACTGTCAGGTCGTCCGGAGCCAGCCCGTCAATCTGGACCGCCACCGAAAAACGCAGCGATTCGCCGTAGCGCACGCGGGCAACGGCCTGATCGACCCGGCGCAGCCGAATCCGCGGCCAGGCGGCGCGTACTCGCGCCTTCCAATCGGCAACCTGCCGCGCGCCGGAATAATCGTCGCTCGAATAGCGGCGCCATTGTTCGGCTGCGGGCGAATAGAACTTCTCCGCATAGTCGGTCAGCATGCGCTGCATGTTGAAGCGCGGCATGATCGAGGCGATCGACTGTTTGGCCATGGCGACCCACTCTGTCGAATAGCCGAGCGAGGTGTTGTGGTAGTACATCGGCAGCACGCTGTCCTGCAGCAGTTCGTACAGCGTGCGCCCCTCGTCGTTGTCACGCTGCGCCGGATCCAGGCCCTCGGCGGCCGGCTTGATCGCCCAGCCGTTCTTGCCGTCGTAACCCTCGCCCCACCAGCCGTCAAGCACCGAGAGATTGATGGCGCCGTTGATCGCGGCCTTGATGCCGGACGTCCCGGAGGCCTCCAGCGGATAGATCGGATTGTTGAGCCAGACATCGACCCCGGCGACCATGCGCCGGGCCAGATGCAGGTCGTAGCCCTCGACCATGAGGATGCGACCTTCGAACTCGCGCTTGTGCGAAAGCTCGGAGATCTGGCGAATCAATTCCCGTCCGGGTTCGTCTGCCGGGTGCGCCTTGCCGGCGAAAATGAACAGCACCGGACGTTTCGCGTCGCCGATAATCTCGCGCAGCCAGTCCAGGTTGTTGAACAGCAGCGCGGCGCGCTTGTAGGTGGCGAAGCGGCGGGCAAAGCCGATGGTCAGCACCGTCGGATTGGTCGGATCGGCACCGCGCAGAACACGGTCCAGATGAGCCTCCGAGCCCTGGTTGCGTATATGCTGCAGGCGTACCCGGCTATGCACCAGGTGCAATAGCTGGGCCTTGAGCGACTGCCGAATGCTCCAGAAGATCTGGTCCGGAATGCGGTGTACGCCATCCCAGCAGCCCTGATCGGAAAGGCGGTGTTGCCAGCCCAGTCCCAAATGGCGGTCGAAGGTTTCGTACCAGTCACGGGCGAGAAAGGTGGGAACGTGCACCGCGTTGGTGACGTAATCCATCGGGTTTTCGTCGGCGGTGACTTGCGGCCACATATTGGCGCAGATGCGCGAGGACACTTCGCCGTGGATGCGCGAGACCCCGTTGTGATAGCGCGAGCCGCGCAAGGCCAGCGCGGTCATGTTGAAGTCGTGGCCGCCACCGTCGCCGACACGCCCCATGCCCAGCAGGGCATCGCGATTGAGGCCGACGGCCTTGCAGAACTCGCCGAAGTAGCTCATCACCATCTCGTCGGCGAAGTGGTCATGTCCGGCCGGCACCGGTGTGTGCGTGGTGAATACCGTGTTGGCTGCGGCGGCTTCAAGTGCTGCGGCAAACGGCATGTTGCCGGCGACCAGATTGCGCATGCGTTCGAGCACCAGGAAGGCGGCATGGCCTTCATTGATGTGCCAGACCGTCGGCACCAGCCCGAGCGCGGTCAGCGCCCGCACGCCGCCGACGCCGAGCACGATCTCCTGTTCGATGCGCGTGCGCCGGTCACCGCCATACAACTGGTGGGCAATGCCGCGGTCGGCCTGGGTGTTTTCATCCAGATCGGTGTCGAGCAGGTAGAGACTGTTTTTCCCCACGCGCGCGCGCCAGACCTTGACCCATACGGTGCGCCCCGGAAAGTCGACGCCGACGCGCACATCGCCGCCATCCGCCGCCCGCACCGGTTCGATCGGCATGTCGTCGAAATCGTTGTCGCCGTAGTGCGCGGTCTGGTTGCCTTCGCGGTCGATGGTCTGACGAAAATAGCCCTGACGGTAGAGCAGGCCGACGGCGACGAAGGGCAGGCGCAAGTCGGAGGCACCTTTGCAATGGTCGCCGGCCAGAATGCCGAGGCCACCCGAATAGATCGGCAGGCTTTCATGAAAGCCGAACTCGGCGCAAAAATAGGCGATCAGGTCGTTCGACTGCAAGGGCGGTTTGCCCGGCAATTCCAGCCTGGGTTCGGAGTGATAGGAATCGAAGGCGGACAGCACCCGATTCATGGTGCCGAGAAAAACAGGATCGTCGGCGGCGTCGCTGATTCGTTTCTGATCGATGCGCTTGAGGAAGGCCTTGGGGCTGTGATGAACGGCGCGCCACAAGCCGGAATTCAGACGGGCAAACAGGGAGCGGGTCGACCGGTCCCAGCTGTACCAGAGGTTGTTGGCGAGTTCATCGAGGCGCGCCAGGCGTGGCGGGATCTCGGGATTGACTTCGAGTTGATAGCGGGTGCCGGGCATAGTATTCAGACGTGAATGATTGGATGGCTTGCGTGGTAATTCTACGACGCAGGAGTCGGAGTGAGCGTAATGCGCTGAACCTGGCCGGTTTCGGGTGTCCAGGCGAGCCGGATGCAAACGGCCTGCATGACTTTTTCGAATCCGGCCTCGGACTGCGAAACGGTGCGGTGAGGCGCGACCTTGAGACGTACCGGCAGCGACGAGGTCAACTTCAATGCGCCATTCAGTTCGCTGTCTTGCAGCGTGATGTCTTGCACGGCGTCGAGTTCCAGTTCCTGGCCGAAGCCGCAAGGGACGCTACCGTCAGCGAGAACATAGCGTCCGCCATAGCCATCGCAACTGGGCATGGCGATGTTGAGTTCGGTTTCAATCATGGCGGGTAGGCGGCTGCCTTCTGTGCGAAACGAGACACTCAGCCCATTGACGTCGAGGCGGTAGGTTTTCTCCAACTGCCAACCGTCACCGTCGGCGATCCAGGTGCACGCTTGCGCGCCGGGGCGGTAGTGGTCGAGCGGCCGGAGTGCGCCGTCGGTGTCGCTCAGGCGCTCCAGAAACATGCCGCGTGGACGCGTGTCGGGTGCCGCATCCTGCGCTTGAATCGGTTGCAGGAAGGCCACACGGTCATGGGCCGAGGCGATGCCATCGCCCGCCGCATGCGCGGTTTGCGCCTGATCGATCTTGGCGTGGTAGGCCTCTGGATAGGCGCGCAGCGTGTCGCCGAAATTGTGCCGCAGGCCGAGACTGGAAAATTCCGCCAGCGCGGCGTCGCCATCGTCGCGGACATAAGCCAGCACATCGCTGTCGCGCAATGCCAGTTCGAGGCGACCGTCGCAATCGAGATCGCAGGCTTCATCGGCGGCGGGCGCCGTCACCGACGCCAGGGCGGCTTCCAGACCGAGCAGGTTGTGCCATACCGCGCGGCGCAGATGCGGCAAGTAGAGGCCGCCGAACAGTCCGTGCCAGTAAGCGTCGTTGGCCTGGGCCCGGTGCAGTTGCTCCTGCATGGCAGCGCTGCGTTGTGCCGGCGGCAGTGCGGCAAGCCGCTGCGAGACGCCGAGCATGCGCTTGTGCATCCAGTTGGCCTCGGCATAGCGCGACATGAAGTTGCGCCAGATTCCGCCGCGCAAAAAGGGCTTGTGCTGCTCGAAGCGGCCGGCGGCTTTTTCCGCGTCGACCAGGGCATGAAGCATGGCGGCGCGCGGGGCGGGCAGGGTCCACTCGTTCATTTCGATGTAGGACGTGGTCGGCAGATAGACGATGCCGCGGGTTCTTTCGCGGGCATGGTAGTTGGCGAAGCTGTCGGTTTGAATAAGATCCGAAGCCAGTACGCCCTCGACGAATTGAGTCAGCCAGGCTTTTTCGTACACCCATTCAAAGGTCTCGGGCCAGATGCCGAATTTCTCGATGTCATCGAAATAGATCGCGGCACGACGTCCCTGGCGGGCCAGATCCTCAAGCCATGCCACCGCGTCGTCGGCTTTTGAAAACGGCAGTCGATAGCGGGCGTCTTCTGAAATGGGAAACAAGTCGAGATGCCGGCCATCTTCTTCGGTGCTGAAAAAGCCATCGAGCTTTGCGCCGTCTTCGCCGGCGCAAAGAAAGTGGTAGTCATCGACGGCGACATAGCGGATGCCGGTTTCGACCAGCGCCGGCACGACGGAGGACTCCCAGACTCTTTCGGTCAGCCAGGCGCCGGTCGGGCGCGTGCCGAAGCGTTGCTCGATCTTGTCCGACAAAGTGGCGATCTGCGTCAGCCGGTCGCGATGCGGTATCGCCGCCAGTACCGGTTCGCAGTCGCCCGAGCCGAACCATTCGACCTGGCCGCGGCGCGTCATCGCGCTCAGGCGCTCCATGTCTTCGGGAAAGCGTTCGAACAGGATATCCAGCAGCCATCCGGAAAAATGCACGCTGAAGCGAAACTCCGGATAGCCTTCCATCACGCGCAGGAACATGCCATAGCAGCGGATATGGGCGTCGTCGATGACCTCGGGAAAGTTGCCTACGGGCTGGTGGGCATGGACCCCGAATAAAAGCGTAATTGGCATGGGCGGTATCAGAGTCAAGTAAATCGTCCGGAGCGACGGCTGATCGTCGGGCGTGGCGAGGGAGTGAATGGCTTTCCCCGTGAAGGGGCGGATGGGTGAGGGCGGGCCGGCTTGTCGGGTTTGCCTTGCTTCATCGCCAGGAGGGCCACAAATCGCCGCATGAAGTCAGCTGGAAGGACTGGTGACGCGGCGCATGGAGCCTCCCGCGGCGCTGGCCGAGCCGGCGCACAGGGAGATGTCGAGCTGGGCCGGCGGGGTCAGTTGCAGCAGGCGGTAGAGCCGTGCCAGATTGCGCCGATAGAGACTGTCGAAGTTTGCGACTGCGGCGGACGGATTGTAGTCGCCGAACCACCAGAACCAGTCCGAGCTTTCACAGATCGCCAGTTGCGCTTCGACGGCGGCGACTTGCCCGGCGTCGAGCCGGCCGCTGGCAAGGACGCGGTCGCAACTCTGTTTCGCTTCGCACAACAGATCCCAGCCACGGTTTTTCGCTTCGTCGCCGATCCAGGTGGACAGCGTTCCGTACACCCAACTGCCGGCAGTCAGGCGCGGCAGCACGGGTGTCGGGGGCGGCGTTTCCCGCGCCAGGATTTCGGCGTAGGTGGTGGTGCGAATGTTGGGATGCGAGGCCAGCAGCCCATACAGATCGTCGAAGAAATAGTAGCCGTTGTAGGGGTAGTGCTCCCAGGCGTTCTCGCCATCCAGGATGACGCTGACCACCGGTGTTTCGTCCACCGCGGCGCTAGCGAGGATGGCCTCCAGTTGTTGCACGAGGTGCTTGGCGGCGTCGCGGCCATGCCATTTGGCATAGTCGAAGCCGATCAGGTCCGAGAGTCGCTCATCGCGGAAGAACAGCGTCAGGCCCGGAGCCTGCTCCAGCCGCCAGGGGTGGTAGGCGGCGCGCGCGTCGACAATGCCGCTGGCCTTGATGCTGTTGTTGAGCACGCCTTCGCCGCTGGCGATCCAGCGGCTGCCGGCCGCCGCCAGGTGTTTGACGAAATCCGTCGAGATGGCGCCTTCGGCGGGCCACATGCCGACCGGTGGCGCGCCAAAGCGTCGGGCATGGCTGGCGCGGGCGTCTTCGATGTGACGGACGACGCGGGTGCGGCCGCCGGGATAGGCGGGGGCAAAAGGCAGCGCGGCATCGGGCACGCTTTCCCGGGCGACGCCGAAGTCGAGCATCAGTGGCGCCAGCGGATGGGTTTGCGGCGTCGAGGAAATCTCCACCTGGCCGCGTGCGGCCAGTGCTCGCCAGCGTGGAATCAGCCCACTGATCACCCCGCCAATGGATGCCAGGAGTTTGCTCCGATCGGTGGCGTCGTAGCCTTCACCCTTGCTCATCAGCGCGGCCAGCAAGGGATCGCGCCGGCGTTCGGTTTCGCCGGTCCATGCCAGGTGATACCAGGTCACCAGGTCGGAGAAATAGCTCGCGGAGAGGTAGCGGTAAGGCGGCTTCTTTTCATTGTTGAGCAGCAGGTAGAGCTCGTGCAGCCGTTCGTACTGGGGAAAGGGCGCCAGCATCGTGGTGTGATTGCTGCGAAAGCATGTGGTCAGCAGCATGCGCCGATCCGCATCGCTGATGGCTGCCAAATCCGGTGTGGCCAGCATGCGCAACAGCGGATCGCGGAAGCTGCCGCTGGCAAACTGCTGCACGTAATCCTCGATCTGATCCAGCAGCACCGGAACCAGGTTGACCACGCAGCGAATCTGCGGATGGCGTTCGAGATGCGCCGCCATGTCGACATAGTCCTTCATGGCGTGCAGATAGACCCAGGGCAGGACGAATTCGCCGGCCGCCACGGCTCCCCGCTCGGGGACGGCTTCGGTCGCCGTCCCGCCATCCGCTACGGCGAGGAGAGCGTCTTTTGCTCGACCGTCTTGTAGCGCAGTTGCTTCATCAGCGCCGACTTTTGGCGCCCCCTGCGCTTCGACCGTCGCGCCATGGTCGCGGTAGTCCGGCTGGTGCATGTGCCAGAGAAATACCAAATCGAGAGATTTCATGGTCCGGAATCCAGCTGTCTAGTGTGAAGCAAGGTGTACGAAGCGATGGCTGGCCGTTGAACGAGGCAAGCGCATCAATTGCCTCCCCCGCGCGCGGGAGGAGGTATGGGGGCGGATCTTCTTGCCGGGTTCACCGTGTTTCATCGTCAGGGGTGCCGTGCCGCTTCTGCATGCAAATCAACGTATGTGGTGTACCTGCTGGCCGAGCATATCCGGAGTCACGAGGGTGATGCCATTCTCGCTGACATGGAAGCGCTGGCGATCGGCAACGGGATCGTAACCGATGGTCATGCCTTCAGGAATGCGGCAATGCTTGTCGAGCACCACCCGCCGCAGCTTGGCGTGGCGTCCGACATCGACATGCGGCAGGATCACCGACTCCTCGATCTGCGCGTAGCTATGCACATTGACGCGCGAGAACAGCAGCGACTTGCGCACCACCGCGCCGCTGATGACATCGCCGCCCGACACCAGTGAATCGACGGCCATGCCGCGGCGTCCTTCGTCGTCAAAAACAAACTTGGCCGGCGGCAACTGTTCCTGATGCGTCCAGATCGGCCAGTCGTCGTCGTACAGATTGAGCTCGGGCGTGATCTTGGTCAGTTCCATGTTGGCTTCCCAGTACGCGTCGATGGTGCCCGCGTCGCGCCAGTAGGGAATGCCGGTGCTGTCCATGCCGACACAGGAATTGGCGAAGTTGTGGGCAAACACGCGGTAGCGCCCGAGGCAATGCGGGATGATGTTCTTGCCGAAGTCATGCGAGGACTCCGGATCGTCATGGTCGCGGATCAACTGTTCGTAGAGGAAGTCGGCATTGAAGATGTACACGCCCATGTTGGCCAGCGCCCGGTCCGGACGGTTCGGCATCGGTGGCGGGTTGGCCGGTTTCTCGAAAAAATCCGAAACCCGCTGGTTTTCGCCGACATGCATGACGCCGAAGCTGCTGGCTTCGGCCAGGGGCACATCAATGCAGGCCACGCTTACGTCGGCCTGTCGATGCACGTGCTCGGACAGCATGCGCCCGTAGTCCATCTTGTAGACGTGATCGCCGGAGAGCACTAGCACGTACTTCGGCCGGTTGCGTCGAATCGGGTCGAGATTCTGGAATACGGCGTCGGCCGTGCCTTCATACCAGTTTTCGCTGAGTTGCTGCTGCGCCGGCAGGATGTCGATGAACTCCTGAAAGCGGCCATCAAGAAAGCTCCATCCGCGTTGCAAATGCTGGATCAGGCTTTGGGCCTTGTATTGGGTCGCAACACCCACGCGGCGGATGCCGGAATTGACGCAGTTGGACAGCGTGAAATCAATAATGCGGAACTTGCCACCGAAGGGCACCGCAGGTTTGGCTCGCCAGTCGGTCAATTGCATCAGGCGGCTACCGCGACCGCCGGCAAGCACGATGGCGAAGGTCTTGCGTGTCAGTTCGCTTGCGTTCATTGACGGCCCCCCTTGCTGAGCATTGTCTGAAAGCGCTGAACGCCTCCCTGTTCTCCAATCGGTTGCATGGTCTTGTCTCCATTGCGGCGAAATCTCCGCACGATTGCGATGAGCCTACGAATATATACCCTTGCCCGCGTGTCCCGGGTCACTCCCGCACGTGCGGGGATTCTCCGCGGCGGATTGGGTGGCGAACTTGCCGATCAGACAGACAAACGCCTGTCTGTGGCGACCTACGGTATTGCGGGCCGGCGGGTTGGCCCGGCGCAGGCGCGTTGCCTAGCCGCCCAGCAGTCCGGCAGCCAGCAAGCGGTCGATTTCGGCCTCGGCCTCGATCCAGTCTGCGAGTGGATCGCCGGGTGCAAAACCGCGTCGCTCGGCGATGTGATACGCGGCAACTTCAACGTAATACCTGCGCTGATCCGGCGTCACTGGCGCCGCTTTCTTCGCCCGAGAAAGCCGCGCCGGTTTTTCGGCGGTGGGCTTGGCGGACTTGGCAGCCTTGGCAACTTTGGGCGCGACCGCTACCTTGACGGCTGGCTTGGCGGATGATTTGACTTTGGTCGCCGGCTTTGCCTTTGCCGGCTTGGCTGCGACCGGTTTCGGTGCCGCACGTTTGCCCGGCGGACTCGCCACGCTCTTGGTCGTGTTTGCCATCTATGTCTCCTCCTGATTGTGGACTTATTCCATTCCAATGGTGCTCTTGCAGGATGACAGAATGTTGACAATCATCAAGGTTCATTCGTATGCAAGCTGAATCGCGCCACGCAGTCCCAGCAGAGGATCAGTGGCGACGTGAATCGGCATGCGCGCGGCGATGCCGGCATGCTCGGCCTTGGCGTTGAAAGCGGCGAGGAAACCGCTGCCACGCAGCACAGGCGCCAGCTTGGTGACAATGCCGCCGGCCAGAAAAACGCCGCCGCGCGCCAGACAGGCCAGGGCCATGTCGCCGGCGACAGCGCCGTAGGCCGCGAGGAACAGGTGCAGCGCACGGCGCTCGGCGCTATCGGGCAGTTTCAGCGCGCGACTGGTAATCTCTTTGGGCGCGAGTATCGTGCCGCTCATGAACTCGTGAATCGCCGTGAGCCCCGGGCCGGAGACCACGCGCTCCCAGCTTACCCGGCCATGGCGCGCCTGGAGGAAGCTCCACAACGCCAATTGCTGCTCATCGGATGGGGCGAAGGCAGCGTGGCCCCCCTCGCTGGCAAGAATGCGCCACTGCCCGTTTTGCGGCAGGACGATGGCCATGCCGAGGCCGGTGCCGGCGCCGATCACCAGGCAGGGAGCCGCAGCCAGCGGCTCGCCTGCTTGCAAGGCGAACCGTTGCTCCGCCGATGCGGTAACGGCGCCCATTGCGGCGGCGGCGAAGTCGTTTTTCAGGCGTAGACACGGCAGCCCGAAATCGCGTGACAAAGCCTCGCTGTCTATGGTCCAGGGCAGGTTGGTCAGGCGCGCCGTGCGGCGGTCATCGCTGATCGGCCCGGCGAGGGCGAGGCAGCCGCCGGTGATCCGGGCAGGGTCGGTCTGCGTTGCGGCGAAGAAGTCAGCGAGCAGGCTGGAAAAATCCGCAAAGTCGGCGTTGGCGTAACGGCGATCCGAGATGATCTGGCCCTCGTGCGCGAGGCCCAACAGGGTTTTGGTGCCGCCGATGTCGCCGCCGAGGATCATGTCCGGCGCAAACTATCGGTAGCGAAGCGGAAGCTCACGAAACGCTCAAACCGCCACCGGCGCGGCGATATGCGGCTGCGGATCGTAGCCTTGCAACGTGAAATCCTCATAGCGAAAGCCGAAGATATCCGTCACCTCCGGATTCAGGAGCATGGTGGGACGCGGGCGCGGTTCGCGCGAAAGCTGCAAGCAGGCCTGGTCGATGTGGTTGGAATACAAGTGACAGTCGCCGCCGGTCCACACGAAATCACCGGGGGCGAGTTCGCAGACTTGCGCCACCATCAGCGTCAATAGCGCATAGGAGGCGATGTTGAACGGCACGCCGAGGAAAATGTCCGCGCTGCGCTGATAAAGCTGGCAGGAAAGCCGGCCACGGGGGTCGGCCGCGCCCGTCGGCGCGGGTGCGACATGGAACTGGAACAGGGCGTGGCAGGGCGGCAGCTTCATTTTTGGAATGTCGGTCGGGTTCCATGCGGAAACGATATGGCGCCGCGAATCCGGGTTCTGCTTCAGGCCCGCGATCAACTGGGTGATCTGGTCGATTTCTCCGCCGTCGGCCGCCGGCCAGTGGCGCCACTGGGGGCCATAGACTGGACCGAGATCGCCACGGGCGTCAGCCCAGTCGTCCCAGATCGAGACGCCGTTTTCCTTGAGATAGCGGATGTTGGTATCGCCCTGCAGGAACCACAGCAGCTCATGAATGATCGAGCGCAGGTGCAGTTTCTTGGTGGTCAGCAGCGGAAATCCCTCGGCCAGATCGAAGCGCATCTGCCAGCCGAAGACCGAACGGGTGCCGGTGCCGGTGCGGTCGGATTTCTCCTGCCCGTGGTCGAGTACGTGGCGCATCAGGTCGAGGTAGGGGCGCATGGCGGATAGTGGCGGGACTTATAATCGACGTTTGATTTTACTGGAATTGTCCATGGCGCTTTCCCGCATCGCATTGCAAGCGGTTTGCCAGTACACGCAATTGAATACCGCTTTGCCTTGCCTGGGGATTGACCTTGATATCCAAATGGTCGAGACTGGAACGATCAGAATTCATCGACCGGCCATGCTGAGCTAACCGGAAAACCACCATGCTCGGATTCTTCTCCAACAAGTCAGTTCATCCCTTGGCCGATGCGCGGGAAGTCAAGCGCATTCTTGCCGAGATCGCCAGTCACGAGCCGCAAGGCGCCGTCGAGGAGGCGGGTGTCTGGCTGGAGTCGCTTACCAGTAGCGATAGTTTCAAGCTCGCCGAACGGCTGGATCTGATTTTCAGGCTCGACGAAGCGGCGCTGGCCCAGGCGCGGCGCCTGGGCCGTGATTACCCGGCGATGAGCAGCGCCAGTCGGGCGCAGGAGGCCAAACAGTGGGAGCTCGGCCACGGCTAT
>JAIPCT010000066.1 GCA_021738065.1 Burkholderiaceae bacterium | reverse complement strand
CGTTCATGCGAGCGCCGTCCCACCATCGCCGACTTTTCCGTGTGGCTCCGGCCTTGTTCCACGGCGGGCCTGGCACGGCCAGTCGGTTTTGCCGGCATGGAGCAGTGCTCCGCGCAAGCCCGGCCTTTTTCCACGGCAGGCTTGGCGCAGCCTGCCGCTTCGGCCGGCATGGAGCAGTGCTCCATGCAAGCCCGGCCTCACCCCCACCGCCTTTGCGCCCAGCCGCGCGTTGCGTAGGCGACGGCATTGATCGAGAGCACCACGGCGATCAGGATGAAGCCCAGGGCGAGGGCCAGCGGCAGATCGCCCTTGCTGGTTTCGAGCGCGATGGTGGTGGTCATCACCCGCGTCACGCCGTCGATGTTGCCGCCGACGATCATCACCGCGCCGACTTCGGCAATCGCCCGGCCGAAGCCGGCGAGCGCCGCCGTGGACAGGGAGAAGCGGCCGTCCCACAGCAGCGTTGCGGCGGCGCGCGGGCGGCTGGCGCCGAGCGAGCGCAGTTGCTCGCGGTACTCGGTCCATTCGTCGGCGACGGTCTGCCGGGTCAGCGCGGCAACGATGGGCGTAACCAGCACCGCCTGCGCGATCACCATGGCCGTGGGCGAGAACAGCAGGCCCCACTGCCCCAGCGGTCCGGCGCGCGACAGCAGCAGATACACCAGCAGGCCCACCACCACCGGCGGCAAACCCATGAGGCCGTTGAACAGCACGATCAGCGCGCGGCGGCCGGGGAAGCGGCCCACCGCCAGCAGGGCGCCGATCGGCATGCCGATGACACAGGCGATCAGGGTTGCGCCCAGGCTGACTTTGAGGCTGAGCAGGACAATCCCGGCCAGACGCGCGTCGGCACCGGCGAGCAGGGTCCAGGCGGTGAGGAAGGGATCGTTGAGTTCGGGCATCGGGCGAGGCTAGGCGGCGCGGATCATCTATGCAAAGTGCTACATATGAGCCGGCAAGGGTAAGCTATGGCATTCAAGGACAAAATATGCCGACGCCTGCAACAACATCTGCTTCATCGGTGCGCTCACTTCCCCGCCTGCGCTGGTCGTGGGATTTCGGCCCGCTGCTGGCGGCTGTCGATACGCGCCGCCTGCTGGCCCTGTTGACCGCGCTGGAAGCGGAAGGCGCGCTGGGCAAGGCGGCAGCGCAGGCTGGCATGTCCTACCGCTCGGCCTGGGGCTTGTTGCGCGACTGCGAGCAGGCGCTCGGCGCCGCGCTGGTGAGCATGGAGCGCGGGCGCGGCTCGCGCCTGACCGAATTCGGCGAGGCCCTGGTGAAGCTCGACGCGGCGGCGCGCGAGGCGCTGGATGTGGTGCACGCGCCGTGGCAGAAGCGCCTGGAAGACTTGCTGGCGCCCGTGGTGCGAGCCACGCCCGAGCGCCTGCGCCTGGCCGCCAGCCACGATCTGGCGCTGGCGGACTGGGTCGAGCACGGCCGTCGCATCCGCTTCGAGTTGTTCTGGCGCGGCAGCGAAGAGGCGCTGGCAGGACTCGGGCGCGACGAAGCCGATATCGCCGGTTTCCATGTGCCCGAGGGCTGGAGCGGCGAGCAACTGGCGCTTTGGCTGGGGCGCTGGCTGAAGCCGAAGCTGCATGTCTGCCTGCCGCTGATGCGGCGCTGCCAGGGCCTGATCGTGGCGCGCGGCAATCCGCATCGACTGGCGACCCTGGCCGATGCCTCGAAGCGCGGGCTGCGCATGGTCAACCGCCAGCGCGGCTCGGGCACGCGCAGCCTGATCGACCAGTTGCTGGCCGCCAACGGCCTGCGTCCGGAAAGCATCGCCGGCTACGCGCATGAAGAATTTACCCACGAGGCGATCGCTGCCACCGTGGCCGCCGGCCAGGCCGACGTGGGCTTCGGCATCGAGGCGGCGGCGGCGCGTTACGACCTGGGCTTTGTCCCCGTGGTCTGGGAGCGCTACGGTTTCGCCTTGCGCCAGAACGTGGCCGACAGCCTGGAAGGCAAGCAGTTTCTGGCGCGACTGCAAGGCAACACCTTCCGCCAGCGCCTGATCGCCATGCCCGGTTACGAGCCGCTGCCGGTCGGCGTGCCGGGGGCGTGGAGCGAGTTCCTCACTTGAACGGTCGGGGAAAACCGTATTTCAAGCCACAGAGGTCACAGAGGGCACAGAGAGAAAACTCAACACACCTCTTGATTGGTCACCAAGTTCAGCTCGTCATTCCGGCGAAAGCCGGAATCTCGTGGAGCGCAGCACTGGACACCGGCTTTCGCCGGTGTGACGGATGAAAGTGATCGATAGGTATGCCGCTCAATGGCCGGCTGAACTTGGTGACTATTCAGGACACGCCTTGCTTTTCTCTGTGATCTCCGTGCCCTCTGTGGTGAAAGATTTGCATCCTCAATATTCCACCGCGAACTCCGTCGCCTGCCAGATCGCCCGCTTGGCATCGAGCTCCACCGCAACATCGGCGCCGCCGATCAGGGTGTATTCGATGCCGGCGGCTTCCAGGCCGGGCACCAGTTCGCGCCGCGGCTCCTGTCCGGCGCAGATGACGATGGTATCGACCGCAAGCAACTGCGCCTTGCCGTCGATGGCGATGTGCAAACCGGCGTCGTCGATCTTCAGGTACTCGACGCCGCCCTGCATATGTACGCCACGTTTTTGCAACAGCAAGCGACGCGCCCAGCCGGTGGTTTTGGCCAGGCCCTCGCCGATCTTGCTGGCCTTGCGTTGCAGCAGCCAGACTTCGCGCGGGGTTTCCGGCATCTGCGGTGCGGCCAGGCCGCCGCGCTTTTCGGTGTAGGCGGGATCGATGCCCCACTCTTTGCGGTAGGCGTCGATCGGATCGCCATGGTCGCCGGCATGGGTGAGGAATTCGGCGACGTCGAAGCCGATGCCGCCGGCGCCGATCACGGCGACTTTCTTGCCGGCTGGCTTGCGGCCTTCGATGAGGTCGATGTAGCTCGTGACTTTCGGGTGGTCGATGCCGGGGATGTCCGGCGTGCGCGGCACGATGCCGGTGGCGACGACGACATGGTCATAGCCTGAAAAGTCGGCGCTGGCGACACGGCGATTGAGCTGCACGTCGACCTTCAATTCCTTCAACCGCGTGCCGAAGTAGCGCAGGGTTTCGCCGAACTCCTCTTTGCCCGGAATGCGTCGCGCCAGATTGAACTGGCCGCCGACTTCCGCCGCCGAATCGAACAGGCTGACGCGGTGACCGCGTTCGGCGAGTTGCGTTGCGGCAGCCAAGCCGGCGGGGCCGGCGCCAACCACGGCGACTTTTTTTGGCGCGTCGCTGGGCACAACCTCGACATCGAGCTCGTGGCAGGCGAAGGGATTGACCAGGCAGGAACACAACTGGCGCGAGAAAATATGATCGAGACAGGCCTGGTTGCAGGCGATGCAGGTATTGATCGCATCGGCGCGACCGGCGGCGGCTTTGTTCACGAAATCGGCATCGGCGAGGAAGGGCCGCGCCATCGACACCATGTCGGCGTCGCCACGGGCGATGACGTCTTCAGCCACTTGCGGATCGTTGATGCGGTTGGTGGTGATCAGCGGAATCTTCACCTCGCCCATCATGCGTTGGGTGACCCAGGTATAGGCCGCACGCGGTACGGCGGTGTAGATGGTCGGGATGCGCGCCTCGTGCCAGCCGACGCCGGTGTTGATGAGGGTGGCGCCGGCCTTTTCGACTTCCTTGGCCATGGTCACCACTTCGTCCCAGGTGCTGCCGCCTTCGACCAGGTCGAGCATGGAGAGGCGGAAGATGATGATGAAGTTGGCACCGACCTTGGCGCGCACCGCGCGGATCACCTCAAGGCCGAAGCGCATGCGGTTTTCCAGGCTGCCGCCCCAGCGGTCGTCGCGATGATTGGTCTGCGGCACGAGGAATTCGTTGATCAGATAGCCCTCGGAGCCCATGATCTCGACGCCGTCATAACCGGCGAACTGGCACATCGCGGCGCACTGCGCGTAGTCGGCGATGGTCTTGATGATTTCTTCTTCGGAGAGCGGATGCGGCGTTGTCGGGTTGATCGGCGCTTTCAGCGCCGAGGGCGCGACCGGGCGCTTGGTGTAGGCATAGCGGCCGGTGTGCAGGATCTGCACGCAGATCTTGCCGCCATGCGCGTGCACCGCCTCGGTGATGACGCGATGCTTTTCCGCCTCGGTTTCGTTGTCGAGGATGGAGGCGCCCTGCATCACGATGCTGTCCTGGTTGGGGGCAAAGCCGCCGGTGACGATGAGGCCGACACCGCCCTTGGCGCGCGCGGCATAAAACGCCGCCATGCGGTCGTGACTGTTGCCGATGTCTTCCAGACCGGTATGCATCGAGCCCATCAGGACGCGGTTCTTCAGCGTGGTGAAGCCCAGGTCCAGCGGGGCCAGCAGATGCGGGTAGGGAGTGCTCATGGTGTATTCCTCGGTTGTTGATCCTGATTCAGACGGTGCAGCTGGCTCAGCGCCTCCTCGCACCACTCCAGCCAGCCCTGCTCGAAACGGATGCCGCTTTTCAGGACCAGGTATTGCAAGGCGCGCTGACGATCCAGCGTGCCGGCGAAGTCACGGCTCTCTATCACCCGGTAGCAGGTAAGGCGGTTGGCGTGGGCGGCGCGATGGTGTTCAAGCTCGGCGATCAATGTCGATTCGTCGCCAAACGCCACGCCACGCAACTTGACCATCAGCGCATCGCGCACGCCTTCCGGTTCGGTCGGTTCGGCCACCCAGCGCGACAGTTCTTCGCGTCCGGGCGGGGCGACCGAAAACAGCTTGCGGTCGGGCGCGGATTCCCCGGCCTGAACTTCGGCCGCTACCCAGCCGGCGGCTTCCATGCGCGAGAGCACACGGTAGATCTGCTGGTGGGTGGCGTGCCAGAAATAGCCGATGGAACGCTCGAAACGCCGAGCCAGTTCGTAACCGGAACTGGGCTTTTCGAGCAGTGAAACCAGCAGGGCATGATCGAGCGCCATATTGCACACGATACTATGCAACGAATTGCAGTGCAAGTCCTTGCATAGGGTGGTGGCGTTCGACCGGCGGCCAAAAGTCGGCGCTGGCGGCACGCTGATCGGCATGCCGCGAATGAAAAACGCCGACCATGCGACGGGCCGGCGTTTTCGGGGATGGCGTGAAAATTACTTGGCGGCCTTGGCGCCGGCTTCACACTTCTTCATGAAGGCGGCCTTGGCGGCGCCGGCGAGCGGCTTGCCGCTTTTGCTGACCGCCTTTTCTGTGCAATTGTTCTTGCCTGCGGCGGCAGGCATTGGGGCAGGCATGGCGGCGGGAGCGGCAGCGCCGCACTTCTTCATGAAGGCGGTCTTGGCGGCACCGGCGAGCGGTTTGCCACTCTTGCTGACCGCCCTGGCTTCGCAGTCGTTGGCCGCTGCGGGCTTGGCAACATCAGCGGGAGCGGGAGCCTGTGCCAGTGCAATACTGGCTGTGAACAGTGCGGCAAGGGCAAGGGCAAATAGCTTGGGCATTTTTGTTTTCCTTTTCATGGATAGGTAGTTGGCGCATTGCGCGGCGCCGGGCGTGATGGACTCAGTTGTTCGGGTCTTGTCCGCTGCTGGCTCTGAGGGCGGCTTCTTGTCGGTCGATGAATTCCTGCATGCTGTCGATCCCGCGCAAATTCAGAACGGTGGCGCGCACCGCGGCCTCGAGCAGCACGGCAAGATTTCGGCCGGCGGCCACCGGAATGGTGACGCGCCGTATCGGCACGCCAAGAATGGTCTCGGTTTGCGCGTCCAGCGGCAGGCGGGCGGCTTCGGGCACGCCCGGGGTCGGTTTCTGCAAATGCACGATGAGCTTCAGCCGCATCTTGCGCCGGCAGGCGGTTTCACCGAACACGGTGCGGATGTTGAGCAGCCCCAGGCCGCGCACTTCAAGAAAGTCCTTGAGCATTTCCGGGCAGCGCCCTTCAAGGGTATCGGGGCCGATGCGCGAAACGTCGACCACGTCGTCGGCAACCAGTCCATGCCCGCGCGAAATCAACTCGAGTCCAAGCTCGCTCTTGCCGACGCCCGAGTCGCCGGTGATGAGGACGCCCATGCCCAGCACGTCCATGAAAACGCCGTGCAGGGTCCCGGTTTCGGCCAGTTGCCGCGAGACAAAGGAGCGCAGCGTGTCGATGACGAATGCCGAGGTCAGCGGCGTTCGCAGCAGCGGCGTTTCGGAGTCCTCGCAGCCCTTGTGGATTTCGTCGCTGATCTCGCAGCCATCGGCGATGATCAGTGCCGGTGGTTGGGCGGAGAAGATCTCGTTCATGTGATGCGCCAGTTTTTCCGGCGTTTGCCGGGCCGACCAGGCCATTTCCGGTTCGCCCACCACTTGTACGCGTTCGGGATGCATCAGGTTGAGGTGACCAATCAGGTCAGCCGGTGAAGCTACATTCTGTTCGACGGTGCAGATTTCCCGCGTCATTGCCCCGCTCACCCATTCGAGCTGGAGTCGCTCGCGGTTGCGCTCAAAAAGCTGGGAAACGACTAGCTTGCGTGCCAATTGGTGAACAGGCCATGCAGCGCCGTGGCGTCGGAGGCGGCGGCCAACTGTTCGCGAAAGCTTTTATCGGAGAACATCTGCGCCAGCTCGGAAAGCAACTGCAAATGTTGTTCGTTGGCGGCTTCCGGCACCAGCAAGATGAAAACCAGGCCGACCAGCTTGCCGTCGGGTGCGTCGAACTGAACCGGCGACTCGAGCCGGACAAAAGCGCCGATGGGCGTCTTGAGGCCCTTGATGCGCCCGTGTGGAATCGCGATGCCTTGACCGAGGCCCGTCGAACCAAGTTTTTCGCGGGCAAACAAGGCGTCGTAGACCGCGCTGCGCGCGACGCCCTGATGGTTTTCGAAAAGTATGCCGGCTTGCTCGAATACACGCTTCTTGCTGCTGGCGTCAAGATTTGGCACCACATTGTCGAGCGGCAGCAGGCTGGAGATCTGATTCATGGAGGAGGGAGTTTTGCAATAGGCAGGGGCGGATGCGGCGGCGCGCAGTATACCGCTAACGCCGTCGCTCGTCTCGGTGGCTTGGAAAGCTGTCCGGTCTACTCGATCTGCGCACGCTTGTTGTCGTGGGCGTGGTTACTGACTTTGCCCTTGTACTTGAGTACCTGGCGGTCGAGTTTGTCGATCAGCAGATCAATGGCTGCATAGAGGTCTGCATCGATGGCGTCGGCAAAGATGTCCTTGCCTTTGACGTGAAGCGTGACTTCGGCTTTCTGTTGCAGCTTTTCAACTGACAGGATGACGTGTGCGCTGGTCACCTGATCAAAGTGGCGCAGCACTCGATCAAGCTTGCCCGTGACGTAATCACGGATGGCCGGGGTGACTTCGATGTGATGGCCGGTAATATTGAGATTCATGATGTCTCCTTGTCAGAAGTAATTTCTCAGAGAACTTTCCTGAGATTGACCGGCGGTATGCCGAGCAGTTCGCGGTACTTCGCTACCGTGCGACGCGCCACGACGATGCCCTGCTCGCCGAGAATGTCCGCAAGACGGGAATCCGAGAGCGGTTTTTTGCCGTCCTCGGCGCCGACCAACTGCTTGATCAGCGCCCGTATTGCGGTTGAAGAAGCCGCGCCGCCGGTATCGGTGGCGACGTGGCTGCCAAAAAAATACTTGAGTTCGAAGATGCCGCGCGGACTGGCCAGGTATTTCTGGGTCGTCACGCGCGATATGGTCGACTCGTGGAGCTGTACGGTTTCCGCAATCTCGCGCAGAGTCAGGGGGCGCATTGCCACTTCGCCATGATCGAAAAACGCCCGTTGCCGGTCGACGATGGCTTGAGACACCCGCAGAATGGTGTCGAAACGCTGCTGCACGTTCTTGATCAGCCACTTGGCTTCCTGCAGCTGACTGGCCAGCCCGCTCGATGATCCGTTGCCGCCACGGTGGCGGTTCAGGATGTCGGCGTAGAGCCGGTTGATCCGCAGGCGCGGCATGGCTTCGCGATTGAGGCTGGCAAGCCATTGATCGTGAACTTTTCTGACCGCCACGTCGGGCACCACGTAGCGCGTGTCTATCGCTGCGTACTGGGCGCCGGGCCGTGGATTCAGCGAAAGGATCAGGCGTTGCGCCGCGCGCAGTTCGTCGTCGTCGCACCCCAGCGCCTTCTTGATCCGCGCAAAATCGCGGGCCGCCAGATGGTCGAGGTGCTCGCCGACAACAGTCAGTGCGTGAGCGCGCTCCGCCGAGTCGGGCAGGGTTTTGAGTTGCAGCGTCAGACATTCCTGCGCGCTGCGCGCGGCAATGCCCGGCGGATCGAAATTCTGCAAATGACACAGTGCGATGCCCAGCTCGTCGAGCAGGGTTTCGCGCATCTCGTCATCGTCGTTGACGAGCAGGCTGACCAGTTCATCCAGCGGCTGCGTCAGGTAGCCGTCGTCGTTCAGCGCCTCGATCAAAAAGCTGACAAGTGCCCGCTCGCGATCGGGCAGCTGGGTCATTGCCAGTTGGGTGCCCAGGTGCTCGCGCAATGATGTCGAGGCAGCCTGGGATTCACCGCTGTCGAGGTCGTCGTCGTTGGGGTCGCGCTGCCCATGGCTGCCGGAGAAATCCATGCCCCAGCCCTCATCGTCGCCGCCACGCGCCTCCTGGCGCTCTTCGGGTTCAGCGGGCGTGGCGCTCTGGGCTGTTGTCGCGGGTTCGGCGCCTGGATTGAACACCGGCTCACCGGGCTCATCCCTTTCCAGCAGCGGATTGTCCTGCAGCGCCTGGTCGATTTCGGCGTTCAGTTCCAGCGTCGACAACTGCAACAGCCGGATCGACTGCTGCAACTGCGGCGTCAGCGCCAGATGTTGCGAAAGCCTGAGCTGGAGTCCTTGCCTCATTACATTCTGAAGTGCTCGCCAAGATAAACCCGGCGTACGCTTTCATTATCGACTATCTCGGCCGGGTGTCCAGCGGCGAGTACTTCGCCGGCGTTGATGATGGTGGCGCGGTCGCAGATACCCAGGGTTTCGCGAACATTGTGATCGGTGATCAGCACGCCGATTCCGCTGTCCTTGAGGTAGCGGATGATCTTCTGGATGTCGAGCACGGCAATCGGGTCGACACCGGCAAACGGTTCGTCGAGCAGGATGAAGCGCGGACTGGTGGCGAGCGCCCGGGCAATCTCGACGCGTCGACGCTCCCCGCCCGACAGCGAGGCGGCCAGATTCTTGCGGATGTGGGTGATATGCAGTTCCTGCAACAGTGTTTCTTCGCGTTCATTCATCGCGTCTTCGTCGAGGCCTTGCAGTTCCAGCACCGCACGCACGTTCTCGGCGACCGTCAGCTTCCTGAATACGGAGTTTTCTTGCGGCAGGTAGGACAGGCCCAGTTTTGCGCGCTGATGTATCGGCATGTGGGTCAGGCGTTGATGCTCGTCGCTGCTTTCGATGCGTATTTCCCCGCCATCGACGGCGACCAGACCGACGATCATGTAGAAGCAGGTCGTCTTGCCGGCGCCGTTTGGACCCAGCAAGCCCACCACTTCACCGGCCGCGACTTCAAAAGACACATCGGTTACGACCGCGCGCGATTTGTATTTTTTGCGCAGGTTGTGCGCCGTGAGCAGGGCACTCATTGTTCTTCCTCGCGCACTTCCTTGAGCACACGGCGGATGATGTCACTGGCAAAGCCGCGTCCTTGCAGAAAGCGCGCCTGGCGCGCCCATTCGCGCGCGTCGGCGGGCAATACGGAAAATTTCTTGCGCCACACCGCGCGCGCGCGCTCCTGCTCGTCAGGCAATGCGCCCAGCGTCAGTTGGGCATCGATCAGTTCGCTCGATACGCCGCGGCTTTTCAGGTTCTGGCGCAGGCGCGAGGCGCCCAGACGTGCGGCATGACCGCGAACATAGCTTTCCGCGGCCCGGTTGTCGGACTGCAGATGCGTGGCTTGCAGCTCGGCGAGTACCGCGCCGATTTCATCTTCGGTGCCGTGGGCCGCCAGTTTGCGTGCCAGCTCGGCCTGAGTATGTTCGCGCCGGGCCAGCAGCCGGATCGCCCGGCGACGCAGCTCATTTGGCATGGTGTGGACCGATGCCGGCGCGTATTCGAGTGGCAGTCGTCCCTTCGACAGGCGAAGCGACATTGCGGATAGGCAAAGTGAAGTCATGTGAGGCGCGGGCAACAGCGGAATTGTTCGACAAACCGTTTGGCCTCGCTCAGTGTGGGTGACGATTTTCGCGCTCAGTCGCCTTTCACCGCTTCGCCGGTGTCGAGGCCGGCAACGCCGACGGCTTCGCGCACCCGGTTTTCGATTTCCACGGCAATTTCCGGATGCTCGCGCAAGTAATCACGGGCGTTGTCCTTGCCCTGGCCGATCTTCTCACCCTTGTAGGCGTACCAGGCACCGGATTTCTCGACGATCTTGTGTTCGACGCCGAGTTCGACGATCTCGCCCTGGCGCGAAATGCCTTCGCCGTAGAGGATGTCGAAACGTGTTTCGCGGAAGGGCGGGGCCACCTTGTTCTTGACCACCTTGACCTTGGTCTCGTTGCCGATGACTTCGTCGCCCTTCTTGATCGAGCCGGTGCGACGGATGTCCATACGCACCGAGGCGTAGAACTTGAGCGCGTTGCCGCCGGTGGTGGTCTCCGGGCTGCCGAACATGACGCCGATCTTCATGCGGATCTGGTTGATGAAAATCACCAGCGTGTTGGTGCGCTTGATGTTGGAGGTGAGCTTGCGCAGGGCCTGCGACATCAGTCGCGCCTGCAGGCCGGGCAACTGGTCGCCCATTTCGCCTTCGATTTCGGCGCGCGGCGTCAGCGCGGCGACCGAGTCGATGACGATGCAATCGACGCCGCCGGAACGCACCAGCATGTCGGTGATTTCGAGGCCTTGCTCGCCGGTGTCAGGCTGCGAAATCAGCAGGTCGGGCACATTCACCCCGAGCTTCGCCGCATATCCGGGATCGAGCGCGTTCTCGGCGTCGATGTAGGCAGCTACGCCGCCGGCCTTCTGGATTTCGGCAACGATGTGCAAACACAGGGTGGTCTTGCCGGAAGACTCCGGGCCGTAGATCTCGACTACCCGTCCGCGGGGCAGGCCGCCTATGCCTAAAGCAATATCCAGCCCGAGCGAACCGGTGGACACCGTCTGGATGTCGTCAATGGCGAGACCCTCGCCCATTTTCATGATGGAACCCTTGCCGAACTGCTTTTCGATCTGGGCCAGGGCGGCCTGGAGTGCCTTGCTCTTGTTCTCGTCCATTGAATGTGTCCCCAAAAGTTGTTTCGATTATGTCATGGATGGCACAGTTTTTGCGCCGCCCGAATTGGTCATCCCGCGTCGAGTCGGACCCGCAAGCCACGCAGGGCATGAAGCACCGCCTGGAGGCGGATTGCCTCGCGGTCGCCGGCAAAAAGCACGGTTTCCGCAGCACTTGTTTCGCCGACTCGACACCAGGCAAAGCATACGGTGCCCACTGGCTTACCCGGTGAGCCACCCGTTGGTCCGGCGATACCGGTAATAGCCAGTGAAATCATGGCATTGGAGTTTTTGAGGGCGCCCGCGGCCATGTCGGCGGCGGTTTCTTCGCTCACCGCACCATGCATCTCCAGGATTTTCTGGCGGACGCCCAGCATTTCGACCTTGGCCTCGTTGCTATAAGTCACGAAGCCACGATCGAACCATGCCGAACTGCCGGCGGTGTGAGTGATGACTTGCGCGGCCCAGCCTCCGGTGCAGGACTCGGCAGTCGCGATCAGGACTCGGCGCTGGCCGGAAGCAGCCAACGCCGCCGAGCCGATGGCCGCCGAAAGTTCGATCAATTCCTTGTCCATGTCAGGCAAAAAGCGGATCGACCACGGCCTTGATCACGGCCAGCGTCAGCACCGTGTAGCCGGCGGCGATGACGTCGTCCATCATGACGCCAAAGCCGTTCTTGATTTGGCTATCGAAGAATTTGGCCGGCTGCGGTTTCACGATGTCGTAGAAGCGGAACCAGAGAAACGCTGCGAGCTGCCAGAGAAATTCTGGCGGCGTCATCATCAGCACGGCCCAGAAGGGCACGATTTCATCCCAGACGATGGCGCCATGATCGACCACGCCGAGAGCGCGACCCGTGATCTGGCAGGCGGCGACGCCGACAGCGAAGGCCAGCAACAAAAAGATTGCCAGGCCCAGATCGCTGTCCAGGTAGGCACGCAACAGCGGGTAGGTCAGCCAGGCGAAGGCGGTGCCAGCGGTTCCCGGCGCGAAAGGCGAGAGTCCGCTGCCCATGCCGCAAGCGACAAAATGCGCGGGATGGTGAAGCAGAAACTTGAGCGGCGGCGGCGGGAGTTTTGCCATCAGGAATCCGCCGGGGATACCGTCCCCTCCCCTTCGGTCGCGGACATAAAGTGATCAAAACCGCGACGTGCGGGCGTGATGATGTTGCCGCTATCGTCGCACAGGACCAGCTCGCCCGGCGTGCCGGCTTCGATTTCACCGATGCGCGTCAGCGGCAGCGCAAGCCGGGCGGCGAGATCCGCGACCGCCGCGTCGGCCGCGGCGGGTGCCGTGAACACCAGCTCGTAGTCGTCGCCGCCGGCAAGCCAGCAATTGCGGGCAAGGCCGGCGTCGGGCAGTTGGGGGATCTGCAACCGCGCCGCGAGCCCGGAGCGTTCAAGTAGGTGTTCCAGATCGGCCAGTACGCCGTCGGAGACATCGATGGCGGCGTGGGCGATGTCGCGCAGGGCCAGCCCGAGTTCGACGCGCGGCTGTGGACGATGCAACGCAGCCAGGCAATGGCTGAGCGCGGGTTCGGCCAGGGTCGTGCGTCCCTGCAGGTGAGCCAAACCCAGCGCCGCGCTGCCCGGTCGCCCGGAAATCCAGATCGAGTCGCCTGCCTGCGCGCCGTCGCGGCGCAGCGCCCGGCCGGCTGGCACCTCGCCGAAGATCGTGACGCAAAACGCGCGCGGCCCGCGCGTGGTGTCGCCGCCGATCAGGTCGATGTCGTAGCGCTCGGCGCAGGCAAAGAAGCCTCGGGCGAAGGCTTCGACCCAGTCAAAAGTCGGCGCTGGCAGTACGGCGGCGAGTGTCGCCCAACGCGGCAGGGCGCCCATTGCGGCGATGTCGGAGAGGTTCACGGCGAGGGTTTTCCAGCCCAGATCCGCCGCATCCGTGTCGGCCAAAAAATGCGTGCCTTCGACCAGAAGATCGGTGGAAATGACCAGTTCATGGCCGGGGCTCGGGGCAATCAACGCCCCATCATCGCCGACGCCGAGGAGGGTATGGCGCGTCGGACGTTTGAAGAAGCGGTCAATCAGTTTAAATTCGGAAGCCATTGTTCACCACGGCGACACGGCGAGAGCAAAGCGCTTCATTGGCCACGATCTTCGCCGTGCCGCCGTCGCCGCGCTTACCGTTTTTGAATTTCAGCAGAACGCAGTACCGCAGCCAGCTTGTCCAGTACGCCGTTTACAAACTTGTGGCCGTCGGTACCGCCGAAAGTCTTGGCCAGTTCGATGCCTTCATTGATGATGACGCGATAGGGTGTCTCGGGATGGAGCTTGAGTTCGCAGGCGCCGAGCAGCAGGATGCAGCGCTCAATCGGCGAGACTTCGTCCCAGTTGCGGTCGATATGCGCGGCGAGATCGAGCTTGAGCGCTTCGGCATTGTTGCGCGCTTCCGTCAGCAGGCTTGCATAAAGCGCCGTGTCGGCCTTGTCAAAGCCCGCCACGCCCTCGGCCTGCACCTGAATCGCGGCTTCGTCCTGGCCGCCGACCTGCCATTGGTAGAGCCCCTGAATGACGAACTCGCGCGCGCGCCGCCGTGGATTCGACGACCGGCTGCCTTTGCTTCGTCCTGCGGTCGGCGCCTTTCGTTCGCGTGTTTCCAGAGGGTCGTGAGGCCCCTTGGGGAGTTCCGGCGGCGGCGAGCTGCTGCTCACTACTTGAGTGCCTTCAGCAGATTGGCCATTTCAATCGCGGCCTGCGCCGCTTCGCCGCCCTTTTGCACCATGCGTACCAGCGCCTGGTCGTCGTTCTCGGTCGTCAGCACGGCATTGGCGATGGGTATTCCGCTGTTCAGCTGCACGTCGGTGATGCCGCGCGCCGATTCGTTGGAGACGATTTCGAAATGATAGGTCTCGCCGCGTATCACGGCGCCGAGCGCGACCAGCGCATCGAAGCGACCGCTTTGCGCCATGGCTTGCAGCGCCAGCGGCAGTTCCAGGGCGCCGGGTACGGAGGAGAAAGTAATGTCGGTTGCGTCCACGCCGAGACGGGCCAGTTCGGCCAGGCATCCCGAGCGCAGGCCTGCGCCGATGTCTTCATTGAATCGGCTTTGCACCACGCCGATGCGCAGGCCGCTGCCCGCCAGACTGGGTTCGAGTTCGCGAATGCTCATTTGACTACCCTCCCCCCAGCCCCCTGCCCAAGGCATGGGGTGACTGCGGTTCGCCGCTGCGCGGCTTCGTGTGATGGCTGGCGTCCCTTCGGACGGCCGTGCGGAACGCTCATGTCGACTTTTCTCCCGTCGGGGCGAAGTAGCCGGTGATCTCGAGACCGAAGCCGGCCATGCTCGGCATTTTTCTTGGGCTCGACATCAGGCACATCTTGCCGACGCCGATTTCACGCAGAATTTGCGCGCCGATGCCATAGATGCGCGGATCCCAGGTATAGGCAGGTCGCTCCGTGCGTTCGTCCTTGAGCGCGGCCAGCAAGGCGTTGCCGGTTTCCGCGCGATGCAGCATCACCAGCACGCCGCGTCCGCTCTCGGCAATCTTGCGCAGGGCGAAATCGACGCTGTAGGTGTGGCCGCGGCTGCCGTGATCGAGGAAGTCCAGCACGCAGACGGCTTCATGAACGCGCACCAGCGTCTCCTCGGCGGCCGTGATCTCGCCGCTCGACATGGCCAGGTGCACGTCGCCGCTGCTGCGATCGGCAAAGGCACGCAGGCGGAATTCGCCTTGCGGGCATTCGACATTCTTGTCGGCGACGCACTCGATCAGCGTCTCGGTTTCCGAGCGATGCTGGATCAGGTCGCGGATGGTGCCGATCTTGAGCTTGTGTTCAGCGGCGAATTCGAGCAGGTCAGGCAGGCGCGCCATGGTGCCGTCTTCCTTGAGGATCTCGCAGATCACTGCTGCCGGCGTGCAGCCGGCCAGTTGGGCGAAGTCGCAACCGGCTTCGGTGTGGCCGGCGCGCACCAGCACGCCGCCGTTTTGCGCCATCAAGGGGAAGATGTGTCCGGGCTGAACGATGTCCGCGGCGCTGGCGTTCTTCGCCACGGCCGCCTGCACCGTGCGCGAGCGATCCTGCGCCGAAATGCCGGTGGTGACGCCTGTCGCGGCTTCGATCGACATGGTGAAGGCGGTGCCGTGCTGCGCCTTGTTGTTGCGCACCATCAAGGGCAGATCGAGTTGGCGGCAGCGGTCTTCGGTGAGGGTCAGGCAGATCAGCCCGCGCCCCCATTTGGCCATGAAATTGATGGCTTCCGGCGTGACGTGGTCGGCGGCGAGCACGAGGTCGCCTTCATTTTCACGGTCTTCTTCATCGACCAGGATCACCATGCGGCCTGCTTGCATGTCGGCGACGATTTCGAGAACGGGGCTGATGCTCATGACGGAAAACTTCCTGACGACGTGGGGCCGCGCATTCTACGCCGAGGCCGGGTCGGCCGTCAGCATCCGTTCGACGTAGCGGGCAATCAGGTCGATCTCCAGATTCACCCGGCTGCCGGTTTTCAGGTGGCGCAATGTGGTCACCGCCACCGTGTGCGGAATCAGGTTGATGGAGAACTCGGCGCCGCCGCTCACGTCGCTGACGCGGTTGGTGGTGAGTGACACGCCATTGACCGTGACCGAGCCTTTTTGCGCGATGTATTTGGCCAGAGCGACAGGCGCGCAGATTACCAGCTCATGGGATTCGCCGATTTTCTCGAACTTCACCACTTCGCCAACGCCATCGACATGGCCGGAAACCAGATGCCCGCCAAGGCGATCGGCGAGGCGCATGGCCTTTTCCAGATTGACCTCGTTCAGGCCGTCGAGACCGGCGGTGCAGTCCAGCGTCTCGCGCGACACATCCACCTTGTAGCTCGCCGCCGATTTCTCGATGACGGTCAGGCAAACGCCACCATGGGCGATCGAGTCACCCAGGGCGACGTCCGACAGGTCGAGATCGGGCGCTTCGACAGTGAGCCGCAGGCCCTTTTCGAGCGGCTGGGCATGGCTGATTTTTCCGACTGCGGTGATGATGCCTGTAAACATGAAAACTCCGGGGTTCAGCGCAGGGCGCGCTCAAGGGAAGGGAGAAAGATTTCTGCGGTCTGGAAGCCGACGATGCGCAGATCATTCAGTTGCGTGCCTTTGGCGTCCCAGAAGAGGATACCCGGCGGGCCGAACAGGCCAAAGCGCTTGAGCAGCGCCGCGTCGGCCTCGGTGTTGGCGGTGACGTCGGCCTGCAGCAGGACGAACTGCTTCATGCGCGCGGCAACTTGCGGGTCGGAAAAGGTGAAACGCTCCATTTCCTTGCAGCTCACGCACCAGTCGGCATAGAAATCCAGCATCACGGGTTTGCCGGCCGCCTTGGCTTGCGCCAGCCGCGCGTCGAGTTGCTCCGTCGATCCGACGCGCTCCCAGGCCGTTGCGTGCGCTTCGGCGGCCTGACTGCCGCGCAAAAAAACCAGGGGTTGCAACGGATCCCGGGCGCCGCCGAGAACGCCCATCAACATCGCCGCGCCGACCAGCAGCAGCACGACGCCGAGACCTTTACCCAGCCGCTGCCAGCCGTGGGCCTGCGTCGGCAAGGGGTCGAGCGCATGCAGATAAATCGCCGGGATGACCAGCAACAGGGACCAGCCGAGCATTTGCAACCACAGCGGGATCACCGGTGATATCAGCCAGAGTGCGGTGGCGAGCATCAGCACGCCAAAGAACTTGTTCACGCCATCCATCCATGGCCCGGATTTCGGCAGCAGCGAGCGCGAGAAGGCGCCCACCAGCAACAACGGCACACCCATGCCGAGGCTCATGATGAACAGCGCCGTACCGCCCAGCACGGCGTTGCCGGTTTGCGCGATGTAGAGCAGGGCGCCGGCCAGGGGCGCCGCAACGCAGGGGCCGACGATCAGCGCCGAGAGCGCGCCCATCAAGGCAATCGCCGGCAGTGAGCCACCCTGGCGATTCGCTGTCGCCGAAACGCGGCTTTGCAATGCTGCCGGCATCTGCAGTTCGTAGAAGCCGAACATCGAGAACGAAAGCACGACAAACACCAGCGCAAATGCGCCCAGCACCCAGGCATTCTGCAGCGCGGCCGACAGCAGCGTGCCGGTAAGCCCGGCCGCGACGCCTATCGCGGCGTAGGTGACGGCCATGCCGAGCACATAGGCCAGGGACAGCACGAAGGCGCGAAAATGGCTGAGCGCATGGCCGTGATTGACGATGATGCCGGACAGGATCGGAATCATCGGGAACATGCAGGGTGTGAGCGAGAGCAGCAGGCCGAAGCCGAAAAAGCTCAGCAGCACCAGCGTCATGTTGTCGCTATTGAACATGCCGGCAATGCGCGAGCTTTCGTCCGCCGGCGCGGCGTTGGTTGTCTCGGCAGGCTGGAAAGTCGGCGCTGGCGATACGGCGACCGCGCCGGCGATGTCGGTTGCCACTGAACTTCCCGCTGCCGCCAGAACGAGCTTTCCTTCCTGGTTGAGCGGCGGATAGCAGATGCCGCCATCCCAGCAGCCTTGCGACACGGTTTTCAGCAACACCGGGCCGGTCGCTTCGGTCGGCAGCAGAATCACCACTTCCTTGCGATACACCTCGACCTTGCCGAAAAGCTCGTCATCCTTCATTTTTCCGGCCGGCAGTTTGGGCGCGCCGAGGCTGCCGCCCTCCAGCGCGAACTTGAACTTGTCGCGGTACATGTAGTAGCCGTCGGCGATCTGCCAGCGGGCTTCGATGGTCCTGGCATCGACCGCGCGCGTCGCCAGGCGGAATGCCTCTTCGGGTGCCATGGGCTCTTCAGCTCGGACCTGGCTGGTCAGAGCGAACAGCAGCAGAAACAGGATGCGGATCAGCATGAAATTGGATTCCCGTCAGGGTGTGCGACCTGGGTTTCGGCACTCACCCAAGCCAGATACTCGGGAAGGCCGTGCGCGAGTGGGACAGCAATGATCTCGGGAAGTTCATAGGGATGCCGGGCGCGAATCGCGGCTTCCAGCGCGGTGTAGGCCTCAGCCGTGGATTTGATCAGGAGCGGCACTTCCAGCGCGTTTTCGATCTTGCCCTGCCAGCGATACACCGAACGACACGGCGCCAGCACATTGACGCAGGCGGCGAGGCGGTCGCCCACCAGCGAAGTCGCGAGTGCCTGCGCGCTGGCCTCGTCGGGCAGGTTGGTCAGAACGAGCAGGATCTGAGGGCGAGTTTGGCATGTTTCCACCAGCCTATTCTACCTTCGGCACAGGCCAAGTCTGGGTTAGCCTGCCGCATCCGCAGGCGAGGTATGGCCCGGAATCGGGAGTGAAGAATTGAGCAAAATACTGACCGGATTGATGGACGCCGAGCGCCGGCGCCGGGAGCGCGCGGCGAGTGATACTGCCGCCGTGACCAACCAGACGGATGCCGAGCGTGCGGCCGAGGCCAACGCTTTTGCGCGCGCCGCCGAAGACGAGCGTGCCCGCCTCGTCGCCGAGTCGCAGCAGACGGCGGCAGCCGAACAACTTGCGGCGGCTCAGCGTCGGCAGCAAGCCGAGCAACTGGCGGCGGAACAGGCATTGAAACGCGTTGCCGCGGAGGCTGGGGCAACGGAAACCACGGAACAGCAGGCACGGGCCGAACGCATGGCCGAACTCGCGCTGCGCAACCGAATCGAGGCCGAACAGCGCGCGCTTGCGGAGGCCCGGCAGCGCGAAAGC
>JAIPCT010000065.1 GCA_021738065.1 Burkholderiaceae bacterium | reverse complement strand
GAAAATCACGGACGATACTCGAGTCTATTTCTTTCGCCGTGTCGCCGTGCTCGCCGTGGTGAGTGCGTCTCCGGTATAGGAATTCGTGGCCATCCGCATTCGCTCCAGTTTCCATGCCGGCGGCAAGCCGCGCTCCATGGCGGAACTTGCCAGCGTGATCGCGATCCTCGGCTGGAAGCTGGCGATCGATTCGATCAGGCGCATGCGCGAGGCCGAGTACGACATCGATCTGGGCAGTGCCTATTTCGATTTCGTTTGCGAGTTCATGATTTTTCTCGCCTTGGCGGCGGATCGTATTGCCTATCGCGAACTGAGCCCGGAGCAACGCCTCGAATTCACCACGGCACTGGCGCAGCGCATGGCGGTGGCGATTGAAGACAACCGCGACATGCTGCTGGTCGATGTCACGCCGGGCAAGTGTCAGCAGCATTTCCTCGACCTGTTCAATCAACGCGGCGCGGAATACGCCGATCATGGTTACACCGAGCAGGGTCCGGACTTCGGATTCCGTCGTTGTTTTGCCGCCTGCCTCAAGGAAATACTTCCCGAGAAAGATCGCCTGTGGGCCGTCGATCAGGTGATGGAAATCGAATCACCCGAGGCGATCAAGGCTTTGGAAAAAACCCTGGGCGGCTTGTTCCACCCGGGGGAGGCAAAAACTCGGCGCTCGCGTGCTCTGCATGCCGGGGAATCCGCTTCGCGGGCCGGCAACGGCGCCACTGAGGATTGAGACGATGATGCCAGGCCCCTTTGACCTAAATGACGTCGCCAGTTACCGACGCTGGCGGGAGGCCAAGCTCGACAGCGCGCCGCGCCGTATCGAAGACATCGTCGTGGCGCTCGACGATCCGCGCGCGCTGAGTGTCGCTGAGCGCGATTCTTTGCTGCGGTATTGCGCCAGCGCCAACATGGCGATCTACACGAGCAATACCGTCGGCGATGCGGACAAGGAAATACCGCGCCGATTGGGCGCCCAACTCGGGCTGCTGCACCTCGACAGCCACTGGCTCACCGATGACGACGCGATCTCGCCGATTTCGGTGCGCGGCGCCGAGGAGCGCGGCGAGCGCAAGGAATTCATTCCCTATACCGACAAGCCGATCAAATGGCACACCGACGGCTACTACAACGTACCCGAGCGGACGGTGCGCGGCATGGTGCTCCATTGCGTTCAACGCGCCGAATCGGGCGGCGAGAACCAGTTGCTTGACCACGAGATCGCCTACATCCTGTTGCGCGACGCGAATCCAGAGCATGTCCGCGCCCTCTCGCTAGCCGATACCATGACCATTCCGCCGCGCAACGATGACAACGGCGTGGCGCGCGACGCCCAGTCCGGCCCCGTGTTCTCCGTCGATGGCGAGGGCTTTCTGCACATGCGATACACGGCGCGCAGCATCAGCATCGATTGGCGCGCCGATGCCGCGACGGCGGCTGCGGTGGCGGCATTGGCCGGCATCCTCGCCGCGCCGACGCCGTGGACGCTGCATGGTCGTCTGGAACCGGGCATGGGGCTGGTCTGCAACAACGTGCTGCATGACCGGTCCGGCTTTACCGACGGCGCGGAGCGCCATCGCTTGCTGTACCGGGCGCGCTATCACGAACGAATAACATCCGGGCCATGATGTAATCCCGTCTGAATCGCTGGCTATAATCGGCGCATCTACCTTGGGCCGATGAATGAGCGCACTCACTCCCGCACTTGAACTCCGCTTGGGCATTGCCGTTGAACGCATGCCGGCGTTCCCGCGCAGCGTGCAAATGATTCTCGAGCTGACGCGTAACATCAATTGCATGCCCAAGCAACTGGTCGCGGTGATCGAAAAAGATCCGGTCATGACCATGAAGATTCTCAAGGTCATCAATTCCGCGTACTACAGCTTGCCGTCCAAGATCAACACGGTTGGCCAGTCGGTGGTATTGCTGGGCATCAACACGATCAAGAATCTGGCGCTGGGTTTTGCCACCGTCGGCATATTGCCGCGCATGAATACCGCGGGTTTCGACATTCAGCGCTACCTGCTGCATTCGCTGGTAGTCGGCGGGACGGCGCGCCAGTTGGCTACCCAGTTCGCCAAAGGCGAGGTTGAATCGGGTGATTGCTACATTGCCGGCTTGCTGCACGATTTCGGCAAAGTGGTGTTCGCGCAGTTTCTGGCCGCGGAGTTCAGCGCGGCCTTGGCCCATGTCGGCGAGCACGCGGTATCGCTGCATGTGGCGGAAACGGCGGTGATCGGTGTCGACCACGGCTTTGTCGGCGCCATGCTGGCCAAGCGCTGGACTTTCCCCGACCATCTGGTTGCCTGCATTCGCGATCATCACGACGCGGCGGCCGAGCCATCAGCCATGATGGATTGCCTGCGGGTGGCGGATCAGGTCGTGCGTTTCCAGAATATCGGCGACAGCGGCAATCCCTGGCGCGACAGCGAGGCACCGGCCGCGCCGCAACGTTTTGGCGAGGACATCGAGGAGATCGTGGCGAAGCTCGGGTCGTTGGAGAAAATCATCGAAGACGCACAGTACTTCGCCCAGGTCGGCAGCGAGCCGTGAAGCTGAACTCATGAAAGTGCGTTTCTGGGGCGTGCGCGGCTCGATACCCTCTCCCGGTCCGCACACAATTCGATATGGCGGCAACACCACGTGTATCGAAGTGCGCAGCGATGATGGTTCCTTGATCATCCTCGACGCCGGCACCGGAATATTTCCGTTGGCGCAGGTACTGCTGAAGCAAATGCCGGTTCAGGCGCACGTGTTCATGACCCACACCCACTGGGACCACATCCAGGGGCTGCCGTTCTTCACACCGCTCTACATTCCCGGCAATTCGGTACGCATTTATGGCGGTTACGATATCGTTGCCAGACGGGGTATCGAGCAGATCATGGAAGTCCAGTTGCAGTACAGCTACTTCCCGGTACGTGAAGCGGAAATGCAGGCCACGATTGACTACGAAACGTTGAGTATCGGCAAATCGGTGACAGTGGGTGATGCCACGGTCACGCCGCTCCTGCTCAATCATCCGGTGGTCAATTTCGGCTACCGCATCGATTGCAAAGGCAAGTCGGTATTCTTTACCGGTGACCACGAACCCTGGACCAACATCTACGCCGCCGGGGACGAGGGCTATGCCGAATATCAGCAGATGATCGACATGCAGCACGCCCAGCTCGACACGGCGCTGGCCGGACTCGACCTGCTGATCGCCGACAGTTCATACACGGCAGCCGAGTATGCGACCAAGATCGGCTGGGGTCACGGTACGCTGGAAGGCAACATCGCCTGGGCGCGCCGTCTGGGCGCAAAGCAACTCGTTTGCACCCACCATGAACCGACACGCGCCGACGACGATCTGGAGCGCGTATTCGCACAGGCGCTGTCAAGTGCAAATCATGTGCCGGAAGGCGAGGGCGAACCCGAGATTCATCTCTCCCGCGAGGGAATGGAGCTGGTGCTTTAAATCCTGAAACCTCGGTTGAACCACGGGGAACCCGGCGGGCACGGGGAGTAACAAGGGCTTGCGGCGGAAACAATTCCAGGCAAATGGGTGTGCACGAAAGCCGGGGCAACTCGCTGAGTTTGCCCGTTGCTTGCCGCAACGCGGATATCCAGGCACGCCGAGCGCCCCGTGCTCCCCGTGGTTAACAGCCTTTTTCAGTTCAAGGGGCGTCTCAAGACCGGGCAGCGGCCAGCAGCTCCTCGATGCCCACCAGCTTTTCTCGCGGCCGTCCTTCGCCTGCGGCAACTTCCGCCGCGTTGATTTTCTGCCACCCGGCAAAATCGACTGGCCGCGCGCCGCGTTCAGCCAGCAGGGCGTCGATCATTGCGCCGCCCGGTTTGCACGGAGTGTCATGCGTGGCGAAATCGGCCAGTATCAGTTCGGCCACCGCCAGCGAGTCGGCCCGGTTGGCGGGCACCACGCCCTGGGGGCCGCGTTTGCACCAGCCCGCCGTGTAGACACCGGGTTCGACACGCCCCTGCGCGCTGGCGACGATTCCGCGCGCGGCATCGAAAGGCAGGTCGGGGAAGGGCGTGCTGCGGTAGCCGATCGCGCTGATGACCGTATCCGCCGGTATTTTGAAAGTTTCACCGCTGGCAACGGCCTTGCCATTCTCGGTGCGGGTTTTTTCCAGCACCAGTTCGCGCGCGCGCGATTCGCCAAGAATCTCTACCGGCGCGGCATTGAATACGAAATGGATGCGCAGCGGCCGCTCATTCTGTTCGCCGCGCGCCGCATAGGCCCGCAGCACGTCGAGATTCTTTTCGGCAATCTTGCGTTGGTCCGCGCTCATGTCGCCCGGGCAATCCGGCGGCAATTGCGCCGGGTCGACCCGTGTCGCGACGCGGGACAACTCGCCAAACTCGGTCAGCTCGGCAGTGGTGAAACTCGCCTCAAGCGGGCCGCGACGGCCAATCAACCAGATGTCTTCGATGTTTGCGGCTTCGAACGCGTCGCGGGCATGCGCGCACAGATCGGAAGTCGCCAGCTCGGCAGGCGTCTTTCCCAGCAGGCGGGCGATATCGAGTGCGACATTGCCGTTGCCGATGATCGCGACCGACTTGCCATCAAGCAGTGGCGCCAAATCGCGACCGTCAGGAATACCGTTGTACCAGGCGACGAATTGTCCCGAGCCATACACGGCGTCGAGTGTTTCGCCGGGTATTCCCAGTTTGCGGTCTTCCATGGCGCCTACCGCGATGACCAGTATGTCGTAGGCGGATTTGAGCTCCTCGTAGGAAAGGTCGCGACCGACACTGACGTTGCCGAGGAAGCGCAGGCCTGCCTTGCCCAGGGTGCGCTCGAACTGCCGCGCGATATTCTTGGTTCCCTGGTGGTCAGGTGCGACGCCGCCGCGGACCAGGCCAAATGGTGTCGGCAGGCGGTCGATGATATCGATGTGCGCATCGGGAATTTTGCGGGCGAGGGCGTCTGCCACGTAACAACCGGAGGGGACGGCGCCGACAATCCCGATCTGGAAAGGATTTTGACTCATGCGGTTTCCTTGATGGCTTCACCGGTCGAATCCGGGAAACGAAGCTGCAAATAGGGTGCTGCGGCCGGGAGCGGACCATCCGCCGTTTCCAACACATCGCTGAGATGGCGTTCGGCTTGCAAGCGGGTCAGCATATACAGTTCACTGCAGATCTGGCGAGCGGTATCGCCGGGCCAATCGCTCGGCAGCAACTGCTTGGGCAGCTGCGGATCGCGCAACTGGACCCGGCGGAATTCGTGAATCAGCAGTGTGCGTACGCAGAAAGCCTGTTCCGGATCGAGGTCCCGAGCTGCACGTATCGCGCGTGCCACGGGGCGAAAACAATCGGCGAAGCGCTTGTAGTCCTCGGCAATGGCATCGAGATTCCAGCATTCGCGAACCAGTTCCTGTAGCGGACGGCTGGTTAGCGCACCCAGGGTGCGACCCTGAATGACAACCACCTTGTCGTGCGTGCCGGTGTTTTGCAAAATGTCCAGTAGCAACTCCTCGTCCGCGCCGGGATGCGCCAGGACGCCAGGAGCAATATGGCCAAAGCCTTGCCACAGCAGATCCCGCCGCAGAACGTCGCGTTGAGCGGGGGCTAGGTTCGAGGCGGCGGTGATCACCACTTTCCAGCTGCCATCCCATTCCTGGCGCGGGTCGTCGTAGATGCGCCGGTAAGCTTGTTCAAAGCGTCGGCGGCCGGTCGCGGTGAGGCTGTAGTAACTGCGGCGTCCGATTTGTTCGGAGACCAGCCACTTCTCCTTTGATAGCCGGAATACGCTGGTCCGTACCAGGCGCGAGTTGAGGCCCAGGGGTTCGACCAGTTTGATGAAGCCGCCCAGCCAGACAGTGCCGCCGCGCGGGGCGATGGCATCGCCGTAAATGGTGATGATGAGTGAATTGGCGCGCAGCGTGTGCTCAGCCAAAAACGCATCCATCCATTGTCGAAGGAAGCGGCTTTTCATTCCTCGTCAGGCCCCTTTAATGATCGCTCAAATGATACCACTGGCAATGTAGGTATGTAACACGATTGCCGGTAATCTGGTCGAAAGGAGGGGGAATGATATCCAGTGAGGCAGTGAACAATATAAAAAAGGTCAATAAAAACAGTGCAACCAAAGCAAGAACTTGAGATATCAAAAAACCAATTGACAAGCTTTAAGTGATACACTACACTGCAAATAGTGTAAGTGATATGTATCGCTATATTGGTTTATTGACACGTACCCGGATCCGGCAGATATTGAGGTCGAGGTAGCGGGATCATCTGCTGGCGCGGGCACTTTCTGGAGATCTGAAATGAGAACATTCAAGACTTACGACAAAGGCGACGTCCTGCCTGACGACTACAAGAAAGCCCTCATCAATCTGATGTGCTTCCAGGCGGACTCCGAATATGCAGGCGGCCAGCGTGTTGCCGAGAATCATCGCTATGCGACGCGTCCGGAAGAGGCCTATCGCCTTTCCAAGAAAGTGTTCGAGGAAATGGGTCACGCGTTTTATGTGTGGAACCTCTTGCAGGAACTCGGCGTTGACGTTGATGCGCGCCTCTACGAGCTGTCCCACAATCCCGAGAATCCGGATCCGAAAAAAGTTAACGTGATCAACGGCTTCCGCAAGGAGAACTGGTCCAAGTTCTTCGAGTGCTGGGAGGATGTTGCTTTGTTCTCCACCGTGGTCACGCCGGCGGCCGTCGCCTTCCTCGGCCAGTATCGCGAGTGTTCCTATCTGCCGTGGGCACGTGTCAATGTGCGCATCCACAAGGAAGAATATGGTCACCTGGCGTTCGGCGTCTGGGCATCGAAGCGCTGCATCGAGTTTGGCGGCGACAAGACGCGCGAGTTCATGCAACAGCGCATTCCGAAGTTCATGCAGATGGGACTCGGTTTTTACGGTCGCCCTTCGGCCGGTGACAAGAAGTCGGAAATGTTCGACATCTATTACGAGTACGGCATCAAGGTCAAGAAACCGGAAGAGCTGCAGGCCGAGTATCTCGAACTGCTTGATTCGCGACTCAAGGAAGTCGGCCTGATCATGCCCACGGACGTCGAGGCCGACTACGACATGCGCATGGGTTACGAAGCCGAAGCGCCGGTGACGGCTTGAACATGAGCCTCACCCCCAGATCCCACCCCGTGGGAGAGACTGATCACGGGGCGCAGGCGAAGCCTGCGCGAAGTGTTGGCAGCCCCGTTCCGGGTCGCTCCGGCAGCGGAACGGTATCGCCCCAGCACCTGATCGATGGCGAAATCGCCGAGTTGAAGCGCTTCGGTTACGCGCCCTTCGGCGATGCGGCTCCCGACTGGGAAGCCATGTGGCCGCTGTTGATGGGGGATTTTGCGACCCTGCAACGCGCCCACGTGCCGAGCTATGCCGAGATGACACCCTGGCCGCAGGAGGGCGCGCGCATTTACATGCGCCGTCGCCTGCTCGCCGACCGCCTGTTCGAGGAATGCCAGGTGCTCTACGCCCGGCTGCATGGCGAAGGCATCAATACCGAGCTGGTGGAAGCCTACACGCTGGCGCGCGACGCCTATGAGGAGGCCGTGCTGGATTTTGGCAAGGCGCGTGCAATGCTGGAAGAAGTTTTCACCCAGACTGTCGACCTCGCCGAGAAAGGCTGATGGCCGCCAAGGCTTGAAAGCTTGCCACGGGGGACACGCACGGGGAAATCAAGCCTCAATGGCTTTGCTTGTCACCGTATCGCCGTGGCCAAACTAGCGGCTTGGTCGGTCGGCATCGGCTTGCTTGCTTGCGGGTGACGGCGGATTTGCACGGTTTTCAGTCGGCCACGGTTCTGCATTGCGGCGACGTTGGTCCGCTATCGGAAAGGACGCTGTTTCTGGCGCAGGCGCGCAGGGACTTATAATTGCGCATGAATTCTCCCGCTCCAGCCATCGCTGGTGACGTATCCTCGAACACGAGCCCGGATACCACCTCCAACACTTCATTTGACCAACTGCCGCTGGCCCCTGCCACACTGGCCAACCTGAAGCAGCTGGGCTATCTGCGCATGACGCCGATCCAGGCCGCCAGCCTGCCGCTGGCGCTGGCCGGTTGCGACCTGATCGCGCAGGCCAAGACCGGCAGCGGCAAGACGGCCGCATTCGCGCTGAGCCTGCTGGCCCGGCTCAATCCGCGCCGCTTCGCGGTGCAGGCCCTGGTGCTGTGTCCGACGCGGGAACTGGCCGATCAGGTGGCGCAGGAAGTGCGCCGACTGGCGCGTGGCGCCGACAACATCAAAGTGCTGAGCTTGTGCGGTGGGAACCCGATGCGGCCGCAGATTTCCAGCCTCGAACATGGCGCCCACGTCGTCGTCGGCACGCCGGGCCGCATCATGGACCACTTGCAGCGCGGCAGCCTCGATCTGGAGGCGCTCGACACACTGGTGCTCGACGAAGCCGATCGCATGCTCGACATGGGTTTCTTCGACGACATCGTGACCGTGGCGAAGGCCTGCCCGCGCGAGCGGCAGACGCTGCTGTTCTCCGCCACCTTTCCCGAAGGCATTGCCAGCCTGAGCCGGCAGTTTCTGCGCAAGCCGCAGCAGATCGCCCTGCTGGAACAGCACGAAGACAGCAAGATTCGCCAGCGTTTTTACGAAGTGAGCAACGACCAGCGGCTGGCCGCCGTCGCCGTGCTGCTGCGCCATTATCGGCCGGTCAGCACTCTGGCGTTTTGCAACACCCGGCAGCAATGCCGCGATCTGGTGCAGCTCTTGCGTCGCGAAGGTTTTGTCGCGTTGGCATTGCACGGCGAACTGGAGCAGCGCGAACGCGATCAGGTGCTGGTGCAGTTCGCCAACCGCAGCTGCTCGGTTCTGGTCGCCACCGATGTCGCGGCGCGCGGCCTGGATATCGATCAGCTCGAAGCGGTGATCAATGTCGATGTCACGCCGGACACCGAAGTCCATGTCCACCGCATCGGCCGCACCGGGCGCGTCGACCAGGCGGGCTGGGCGTTCAGCCTCGCCAGCAAGAACCAGATGGGGCGCATCGCCAACATCGAGAAGGCGCTCGGTTTTGACTGCGAGTGGCATTCGCTGGCCGAGTTGCAGGATGCCAGCGGCAAGCCCGGCTTGGGGCAGCCCCTGCTGCCGCCGATGGTCACACTGCTGATTCTCGGCGGACGCAAGGAAAAAATTCGCCCCGGCGACGTGCTGGGCGCGCTGACCGGCGAGGCCGGCTTCAGCAAGGAGCAGATCGGCAAGATCAACGTCACCGACACCAGCACTTACGTCGCCGTCGCACGCGACATCGCCGACGAGGCATTGCGCAAGCTGTCGGCCGGCAAGCTCAAGGGCCGCAAGGTGAAAGTGCATTTGCTGAAGGATCTGAGCGCGTGAAGCGGCAAGCATGAAAACTCCGAAAAGACTCCAGCCGCTGCTTGCCGAAGGGCTGATCGACGAGGTGACGCGGCAATTGATGAGCGGCAAGGAAGCCACCGTGTATCTGGTTCGTTGCGGCGACGAGATTCGTTGTGCGAAGGTCTACAAGGACCTCAAGCAGCGCAGTTTTCGCAACAACGCCTTCTATCAGGAAGGTCGCAAGGTCAAGAACAGCCGTCAGGCGCGCGCCATGGAGAAAGGCAGCCGCTATGGCCGCCAGATGCAGGAGGACGCCTGGCAAAGCGCCGAGGTAGACGCGCTGTACCGTTTGGCTGCCGCCGGGGTGCGCGTGCCGCAACCCCACCTCTGTTACGAGGGCGTGTTGCTGATGGAACTGGTGACCGACAGTGACGGCAATCCGGCGCCGCGTCTGAATGATGTGGAGTTGTCGCATGAACTGGCGCTGGAGTTTCATGCCGAACTGCTTGTCCAGGTCGTGCGCATGTTGTGTGCCGGGATGATTCACGGCGACCTGTCCGAATACAACATTCTGGTCGGCAGCGCCGGCCCGGTCATCATCGATTTGCCGCAAGCCGTCGATGCCGCGGGCAACAGCAACGCCGGCACTATGCTGGAGCGTGATGTGGCCAATCTCGCCAGCTATTTCAGCCGCTTCGCGCCGGAACTGGCGAGCACGGAGTATGGCAAGGAAATCTGGCAGCTCTATCAGGCCGGCCGCCTGAATCTAGCGAGCAAACTGACGGGCCGTATCGAGACTGAGCATCACATAGCGGACGTTGGTGCAGTTCTCGAAGAGGTCAAGCTGGCCTTGCAGGCAGAAGAGCGCCGGATCCTCTACCAGGGCGGTTAATCGCCGTATCGCCAGCGCCGACTTTCATGCCTGCCTCAAGCCGCCACCCGGAAATTGTCCTCGCCATGCGCGTTTGGCTGGAGCGCGCGGTGATCGGGCTGAATCTGTGCCCCTTTGCCAAGGGCGTGCACGTCAAGGACCAGATACGCTATGTCGTCAGCGAGGCCGCGACGACAGACGCGCTGCTCGACGATCTTGAGCGTGAGCTGAAACTCCTGACCGAGACGGCGCCAGAGGAGATCGAGACCACGCTGCTGATCACGCCGGAGATGCTGACGGACTTCGACGACTTCCTCGACTTTCTCGACCTTGCCGAAGTCGTCCTGCGCACCCAGGGTCTTACCGGCGTTCTGCAAGTGGCGAGCTTTCATCCGGACTACGTATTCGCCGATGCGGAGGAGGACGATGTCGCCAACTGCACCAACCGGGCGCCCTATCCGACGCTGCACCTGCTGCGCGAATCCAGCCTGGCCAAGGCCACCGATGCCTTTCCCGATGCCGCCGATATCTATCAGCGCAATATTGAAACCCTGCGCGAACTGGGTACGGAAGGCTGGCGTGCGCTGAATCTGGCCGCAGCGGCGAAGCCGAAGCCATAGGACACGGAACGACCATGCCAGACACCGAAGCGGCATCCCTGCTGCGCGACGACGAAGTCGAACTCACCGCCATCCGCGCCCAGGGCGCGGGCGGCCAGAACGTCAACAAGGTCTCGAACGCGATTCACTTGCGTTTCGACATCAAGGCCTCCTCATTGCCCGACGAGATCAAGACTCGCCTGCTGCAATTTCGCGATCAGCGCATCAGCGCCGACGGCGTCGTGGTGATCAAGGCCCAGCAATTCCGCAGTCTGGAACGCAACACCTTTGCCGCGATGGAGCGGCTGCGCGAACTGATTGCCCAGGCCGCCTTCATTCCGCCGCCGCGCCGTGCCACCCGGCCGACGCGCAATTCGCAAAAGCGCCGCGTCGACAGCAAGGTCCTGCGCGGAAAGCAGAAAGCCCTGCGCGGCCGCGTCAGCGATACCTGATTCTGTTCCCGGCTGCCAGCCGGGAAAGATGCGCCTCCGGATTTCGCATCAGCCAATTATGGCTTCAGGTCGAGCACCGGCGTATCGGCGAAGGCGTCGATGGCGTCGATCTCGATGACGTTGTCGCGCACCGCCAGCACCCTGACTTCGCTCACCGCGATGAGATTGGGCCGTAACGGGGAGCGCGTGGCAAACACCCCGCGCAGCGCCTGCTCCGGATCGCCGCGCGGATGCACCTGCAGGATGGCGCGTTTCTCCGGGCTGTCGTTGCGGTCGAACCAGTAGAGCACTTGCAAGCTCGTCAGTTTCTCCAGCCCGAGCAAGGCAGGCTGGTAGCGTTTGTCGATCTCGATGAAGGACTTGCCGTCGACCTTCCTGACCCAACCGACCGGGCGCATGGTGAACACCGGTTCAGCCGACGTCGTCTCGGCCAGTCCCGGCTGACTCCAGCCGGCGGCAAGGCCAGTCAGCGCGAGGACGGCATACGACAGGCGTGCAGGCCAGCGCAATGTTTTCATGGTGGATTCTCGCGGAACAATGGGTGTGCCTGCATTGTGCCGCAAGAGTTGTTCGCGGCGACAAGCACGCGCACGGTACTCACGCTGCGCTGGAATTCGCCCCTGAGCCGTCACTGGCAAGACTTGGCAGCGGCCAATCCCCGCGCAAGTCAAAAATTGGCAAGCCTTCGTTCCAGCTGGGTACTGCTTCTTAAAAAAAAAGACTTCCGGGATTGATGTCATTCAGGTTGCTGGCGGACTCGGCAGCAAGCTGAATCAATGCTTCACTTGAATCTTGCGTGGGCATCCGCGACGCCAGTTCTGAGGTCCGCCCAGGCCTTGTCGGTGTTTTCCTTGAGCTGTTCCCATGCGTCGCTGCCGGTCTTTTCGAGTTCCTTCATTTTGTCTGCCGCTGCGCGCTGTTTGGCGCGCAAGCTGGCAAGTTCCTCGGCACCCTTGATCTTTACGTCGGCCCCGGCGTTTTCAACCTTGGCTTCGAGCAGATTGAGTTGGGCACCCCATTCCTTGAGTTGCGCTGCCATCTTTTGTCTGTATGCGTTTTGCAGTTCCATGATTCTCTCCTTGAGTAATCGTCACTAATCCGACCCTATCGGGTCGATGTTGGCACCAGTTTGTTATCAACCTCGCTTACGCCCGCCACGGCGGCGGCCAAATTCCTGGCCTTGTCGCTGCTCGGCGGCGTATCGACCGATCCGGTCAGCGTTACCACGCCCTTTATCGTATCGACGCTGATTTGCAAGGTCCTGAGACCCGGTTCGGCAAATATGGCGGCTTTGACCCGGGCCGTAATTTCGGCGTCTTCAACGGCAACGCCGGCCTTCACGCCCTGCTCGCCAAGTTTCTCGCTGACCTTGTCCGCGGCTTCGGTCATCGTCTTGCCTGCCGCGTCGGCGGTTTGTTCAAACTTCTTGCCCGCCGCATCAGCCGCCCGGTCAATTGATCTGCCGGCGGTCTCTGCCGAGCCCGGATCACCGCAAGCGGCAAGTCCACCAAGCATCAGCATCGAAAGGCCCAGCAATTTCCAACTCTTCGATAATTTCATTTCGGTTTCCCTTCAAGATTCCTTCATATCGCCAGAAAGCAAATCCGCAAATGATCGGCAGATCAAGTGCAGAACTTCACGCGCTGCTGAAGTCGGAAACCGCAAGTCTACGCGGACGGCAGAGATCGTCGGTACGCCAACGCACACAGACAATGCCCGCCCGGCTGGCGCCGCAACGCAGCCGCGCTGCCGTGGCGCTTTTGCCTGGCGGATGACAGGTGCGAACTTCATGGTCACCGATGCGATTGTGTGCAATGCGCGCTAGCGCACAGAACGAATTCCGGATTCGAGGAATGATGGCGGCAATGACTGATCGCTTTCAGCAACACCCCGGCACCGTTTGACGAATTGAAGCAGGTTCCAAATCAACATTCGTCAATTGCATTCCGGAGTCGGTGACCGGTTCAGATTGTGTCGAATTGACTGTCGGTATCTCGCCGCTTCTGCCGGCAGTCGAAGGAATGAAGCAACCAGAAGACGGAAACTGACGCACATTTTATGGATCGGAAATCATCATGACTTACACATTGAACAAAAACCAAATGGCTCTGGCCGTATCGTGTGCCCTGGCACTGGGCATTTTGTCCGGCACGGCAAGCGCGCAATCGAATCCGACGAAACAGGGCTACGTTGTTGATCAACGCAGCGAAGTCGCCAGGAGCGGCACCGGCCTGTGCTGGCACACCGGGTACTGGACTCCGGCGATGGCGATCGAGGAATGCGATCCCGATCTGGTGAAGAAGCCGATGGCCGCCGAACCAGCGCCGCAAAAGCTTGCCGCCGTGGCACCCGCCGCAGCACCCAAGCCCGCCGCCGAACGCATCAAGCTGAATGCCGATACGCTGTTCGACTTCGACAAGGCGGTCCTGCGTCCTGCCGGGAAAGATGCGCTGGATGCCTTCTACGCCAAGACCCAGGATATCAATCCGGAAGTCATCACCGCTGTCGGCCACGCCGACCGCTTCGGTTCGGACAGCTACAACCAGAGCCTCTCCGAGCGTCGCGCCATGGCCGTGAAGTCCTATCTGATGGGCAAGGGCATTGCCGACAACCGAATCTACACCGAAGGCAAGGGCGAGGCGCAACCGGTGACCAAGGCTGATGAATGCAAAGGCGCCAAGAGTGCCAAGGTGGTCGCCTGCCTGCAGCCGGATCGTCGTGTCGACATCGAAGTCATAGGCACCCGCAAGTAAGTTCCGGCCAGTACTGCCGCATCAGGAAATGGTGCGGCGGTTTCCCCGGACAGCAAGATACTGAAGTTCAATGCATTTCAAAGAGGTAATCCAATGAAAACGATACAGAGATTTACGCGTAGTGCAGTAACTGCCGCCATGCTGGTAGGTCTGGTGGGCTGTGCCGGCATGTCGGCACAGGAAAAGAACACGGCCGTTGGCGCTGGTGCCGGCGCCGTCGTAGGGGCTGTTCTGACCGGAGGCAGCACAGTCGGAACCGTTGGCGGCGCTGCGGTCGGCGGCATCATCGGGCACGAACTCAAGAAGTGACCTTAGGCGTGCGGCGAGCCTGAGCATTCCTGTCATTTCGCCGCATTTGTTTGTCATGACAAGACTTAGCCAGCCCGACCAGGAGGTCGCGCTGGCTTTCGAACGAATCAATACGAGGTAGACATCATGAAACTTGGCAAGATTCCAGGCACGGTTCTGGTCGCGGGTGCAATGCTTCTTGCACTTTCCGCTTGCGAAAAGGAAGGGCCTGCCGAACGAGCCGGCAAGGATGCCGACAAGGCGATGGCCGAAGTCGGCAAGCAGATCGAAAAGGCCGGCGAGAGCATCCAGGATGCGGCGAAGGGTGATAAAAAGTAGAGAGTCGCCAGGCAGGGCGCAGCCGGACGAGAGACTCCATCCGGGCGCGTAGCATCTGCTTTCGAATTGAATGGATGCTCAGGCGCTTCGCCATGCGGGAACCGCAGCAGCTCCGGTGATCGTCAATGAACGAGGTGCGCGCCCGGCTTCAGGAACGGTTTCGGCGCGCCAAAAGTCGGCGATGGCGATACGGCGACTATTGAAGCGTTGGACAGTCGGGTCGGAAATCGGCACGGCTTCTTCGAAATGTTTCCGCACTATGCGCGACAGCGCACAGAAGCCGCCGTGGCATCAGGCCAAAGTGGCTTCGCGTTCCGGCGACTTTCTGCAACGAAACGCGTCCGATCCGATTTACTCAAGGAGAAACCTATGAATACCGCTTTCAAGAAGTCGATTTGCCGCTTTTTCGCCGTTGCGCTGATTACACTGCCGTTCCAGACCGGGCAGGCCGCCATGATCGGCACCGATCAGGTGGCTTCCGCTGCCATGGTGCAGGGTGATCGCACCCTGGTGCTGAACCACCTGAGCCGCTCGCAGACTGCCAGCGCATTTCAAGCCATGGGCCTGGATGCGCAGGAAGCCAGCGATCGCGTCGCCGGGATGACGGACGCTGAAGTCGGCAGTCTTGCAGGACAGATCAATGCGGTTCCTGCCGGCGGTGACGGCCTGGTTGCGCTCGTCCTGGTCGTGTTCTTCATCTGGTACTTTGCGTTCCGCCGCTAGGAATGATGTTGCACCAGACTCGACGCATCATGTGCTGATTGCAGCCTTCATGGACTCGAATCCATTGCTCTGGTGCCGGCGCGTCCGCCTCACGGCGGGCGCGTTGCTGCTGCTCGGCGGATTCAGCGGCTGTGCGTCGCTGGTGCCGCAGACCATGGGCTTGCGCGATACGTGGCCGGCCGATGTCGCGGTCAGGAGCGAAAACACCGAAGTGCCTTTCTTCCCCCAGCAGGAGTATCAGTGCGGCCCTGCCGCGCTGGCGACCACGCTGGTCAATGCGGGCACAGCCGTCAGTCCCGAAGAACTTCTCAAACTGGTTTATCTGCCGGAGCGCAAGGGCAGCCTGCAGGTCGAAATGCTTGCCGCCCCACGCCACTACAGCCTCGTCTCCTACCAGCTCGCACCGCGCTTCGACGCCTTGCTGCAGGAGGTGGCCGCGGGTAATCCCGTCATCGTTCTGCAGGATATCGGGGTGGGGCCTTTCACCGACTGGCACTATGCGGTCGTCGTCGGTTTCGACTACCCGGCAGGCGAACTTTTCCTGCGCTCCGGCGAGACGCGGCGCCTGGCGATCCCCTTCACGATCTTCGAGTACACGTGGCAGCGGAGCAACTACTGGGCAATGGTCACTCTGCCGCCGGGCCGTATTCCCGCCAGCGCCGGCGAGAAGGATTACCTGGCCGCGATATCCGCCATGGACCGCGTCGGCAAGCCCGCTGCTTCGGTGCTGGCGTACTCAACATTTCTCCAGCGCTGGCCTGGCAATGTTGGCGCCAGCGTCGGCCTGGCAAACCGGCACTATGCGCTGGGGGCTCTGGCGGATGCGGAAGCAACATTGCAGCGGGCGGCCGCACACCATCCGGACTCGGTGCCTGTGTTGAACAATATGGCGCAGGTACTCTCGGATCTCGGACGCAATGAGGAGGCGCTGGCGCTGGTCGAACGGGCGGCGCGACCCGAAGGAAGTCCTTATGCCGAGGCCGTGCGCGAAACCCGCGCACTCGTCTTGCAGCGCATGGGCAAGGACAGGTAGCCCGTAGTCCACGCGTAGCGGATTCCCAATGTGCGGTATCGCACCGACAGGCCTGCCGGTTGCATTTACACTGGGCTTTGGACTGCTTGCCGATCCAAACAACACTATTTCGGAGATCCAACATGAAACTCATTTCCCTCACAACAGCTTTGGCGATTGCACTAGGTGGCATCCTGGCGGCCGGTCCAGTCATGGCCGACAAGGGCGGCAACGGCAAGGGCGGCAAACACGATCGCGGCGATCAGCGGGACGAGCGGCGCGGTGACGACAGACGGTCAAACGACGACAACGACCGCCAGTCCTCGGGAAAGAAACGCCACTTCGAAGAACGGCAGTACGTGGTGGTGCGTGAATACTACGTCGAGCATTACCGCGGCCGTCGCTGCCCACCGGGACTGGCCAAGAAGAACAACGGCTGCATGCCGCCGGGCCAGGCGAAGAAATGGAAAGTCGGGCGGCCCCTGGCGCGCGAGGTGATTTATTACGACGTGCCGCAGCCACTGGTGGTGCAAATCGGCCTGCCACCGGCCGGCCATCGCTACGTGCGCGTCGCCGGCGACATACTGCTGATCGCGATCGGAACCGGGATGGTCGTCGATGCGATCAATGATCTCGGCGGGATGTAGGAAATCGCTTCCCAGCCGCAGGTAAAGCAGAGAACATGAGCGGCGTGAGCATGGTGGTAAACAAGGTGGAGTGTGAAGCGATGAGTTCCGGTTCAAGACATGCGGTGCAGGCAGCAGCGGCTGTTGCACTTTGCCTGTCCCTCTTGACGCCGCATGGATGGGCTGCCGAGGTCACACCTCCCATCGTCGCGGCGGCCATGCCGGTGGCAAAGGGCGGGGCGGGTCTCGGCGTGGCCACGCGTTTCGAGAGTTCGGCCTATCGCGGCGGGGGCACGCGCAACGACCTTGTGCCGCTCTATCTTTACGAGGGAGAGCGGGCCTTTATCGAAGCCTATCGCGTCGGCCTGAAACTCGAGAAGAGCCACGATACGCGCTTCGACGCCTTCGTCGGCTATCGCTTCGAGGGCTTCCCCTACGACCGCATACCGGCGAGCCTGGCGGGCATGGCCAACCGCGGACCGGGCGTCGATATCGGCCTTGGCTATCAACGGCATCATGAGTGGGGCACGCTGTTCGGCGAAGTGCTGACCGATGCTGCCGGCGGGTCGGGCGGCAGTGAGATTCGCGGCGGGTATCGTTACGACTGGAAATTCGGCAAGCTGCAGTTGCAACCGCAACTCACCCTTGCCTGGCGCGATGCCCGCCTGAACAACTACTACTACGGCGTGCGTTCGTCGGAAGCCACGGCGACGCGCCCGGCTTTTGAACCGGGTGGCGGCGTCAATGCCGAACTCGGCCTGTCCGCAGCCTACCGGCTCTCCAACCGCTGGCGCTTGATCGGCGGGGTCTCCGCCAGGCACTGGTCGTCGGGCGTGCGCGCCAGTCCCATCGTCGATAAGCGTACGCAATTGGCGGCACAGATCGGGCTGGCCTACGACTTCTCGCCGGAACATGAGGCCTGGCCTACCGATCGCCCACTGATCGTCAAGGCGCTCTACGGCAAGTCCAGCGATTGCGACGTGGCCCAGGTGATGCTGCTCAAGTGCTTTTCGACCAACACCGTCGACCAGACTCGTGTTACCTCGCTTGAACTGGGTCGCCCCTTTGTCGAGGGGCTCAACGGTTGGCCGCTCGATTTCGTCGGCTACGTCGGTTTGCTGCGCCACAGCGAACGTGGCTTGCAGGAGGACTCCTGGCAGGCCAACGCCTATATCAAGGCCTACTATTACGGATTCCCCTGGAGCAACAGCGTGCGCACCCGCCTCGGCCTCGGCGTCGGCGTCTCTTACGCCAATCGCGTGCCCTATGTCGAAGCACGCGACCAACTGGCCCGCGGGCGCAGCAGTTCGCGGCTGCTCAACTACCTCGATCCCAGTATCGACATCAGCCTCGGCGACCTGATCGGCGTCAAGTCAATGGGTGAAACCTACGTCGGCCTTGGTGTATCCCATCGTTCGGGAATTTTTGGCACCTCGCGCCTGCTCGGCAACGTGAACGGCGGCTCGAATTACATCTATTCCTACGTGGAATGGCGGATGTAGCGCATGCGCTGGCGCTCATGGCACCCAGCGCCACCCGCAGAAGTTGAAACACGCGAAAGGCGAATTGAAGGCCCACCCCTCCCATCCTCCCCTCACGGGGAGGCTACTAGTCAGATCGCTTCGCTCGACAATCACCCGTCGCTCCGGATGCGGTATTCACGCTAACTCACGGTCGCGCTATGTACGGCAGCGTACCGACGACAGCAGGGCTATTGGCTATCTTCCATGGCAGGTATCGATACAGAGCGCAGCTCGCCTGGCTCGGAACCACAACAGCAGGCCCCGTGCCGCACCTATCTGGAGATTCCAATCATGAAACAACTAAGCAAGTATTTTTCCGCGCTGTTCCTGGCCTTCACCCTGGTATTCGTTGTGGGTTGTGCTTCGACCTCGACAACAGAGGGAACCGGCGAGTACGTCGACGACAGCGTCATCACCACCAAGGTGAAGGCGGTCATTTTCAACGAACCCAGCTTGAAGGTGGCCGAGATCAATGTCGAGACCTTCAAGGGCGTCGTTCAACTGAGCGGCTTTGTGAGTTCGCATGACGCAATAAGCAAGGCGGTCGCACTGGCAAACGGTGTCCGCGGTGTGAAGTCGGTCAAGAACGACATGCGGGTCAAGTAAGCGCAGGACTTCCCGCA